>JAQCAN010000113.1 GCA_027621335.1 Bacteroidota bacterium | reverse complement strand
GTGGACTTCGATGTGGTAGAGGATAGCAACCTCCAACGCCAAGTCCTTTTTACCACTGCTGACATAGGTAGGCCGAAGGTCGAAGCAGCCGCGGAGCGTTTGAAAGCTCAGAATCCACACGTGAAATTCGTCCTATACAATGAGATGCTGACCTCTGAGAATGCCCTTCGCATAATCGCGGACTACGATATAGTCGCAGATGGGACGGACAATTTCCCGACTCGGTACCTGGTCAATGATGCCTCTGTCAAATTGGGTAAGGTGAACGTCTATGCCAGCATCTTCCGTTTTGAAGGTCAGGTCAGCGTGTTCAACTATAAAGATGCCAAAGGCCTTTATGGCCCCAATTTCAGGGATCTATTCCCAGCTCCCCCACCCCCGGGCTTGGTGCCAAGTTGCGCGGAAGGAGGCGTTATAGGCGTGTTGCCAGGGATCATTGGTTCCATTCAGGCCAATGAGGTCATCAAAGTGGCCAGTGGTGTGGGCGAACCCCTTTCAGGACGGCTATTCACCTTGGATGCCTCCGTATTCGAAACGCGCATCTTCAATTTAGCCAAGAATGAGTCACATCGATTCAGAACAGAGTATGCCGATGATAACCAACTCATCGACTATGAGCAGTTCTGCGGCTTGAAGGAGGTCTCCGAGGAACAGGAAGTGAAAAGCGTATCAGTCAAGCAATTGAAAGAGAGGCTTGATGCCAAGGAGGACATTCAGATCATCGATGTACGGGAACCTTATGAATTCGAGATCGCCAACATCCAAGGTCTTCTCATCCCCAAAGGGTCGGTGTTGGACCATGTGGAGAAAATCGACTCCAAGAAGCCTGTCATCGTCCATTGTCGCTCTGGAAAACGCAGTGCCGATGTCATCCGACTGTTGGAACAGAAGTTCGGTTTCTCCAACCTCTACAATCTGGAAGGAGGCATTTTGGCCTACGCGGATGAGATCGACCAATCCCTTGCCAAATATTGAACTATTCATCGTGTAAATTCCATTTCAATGTCAATCAAGTTAGGAGCTACAGCTCCAAATTTCAAAGCCCAAACCTCTAAAGGTCCCCTTGATTTCTATGAGTATCTGGGGGAGAACTGGGGAGTCCTGTTCTCACATCCTGCTGATTTCACACCGGTCTGTACCACAGAGTTGGGCACAGTCTCACGGCTTATCCCCGAATTCGAGAAGCGCAGGACCAAGGTTCTAGCCTTGTCCGTAGATCCACTGGATTCGCACAAGGCCTGGATCGCTGATATCAACGAAACCCAAGGCACCATCTTGGACTATCCCATCATTGCGGATGAGGACAGGGCCATCGCAGAGCTATATGATATGATTGCGCCTGAAGTGACAGACAAGACCACGGTAAGGTCGGTCTTCGTCATAGGAGATGATAAAAAGGTCAAGCTCACCTTGACCTATCCTCCTTCCACAGGTCGAAATTTTGACGAGATATTAAGGGTCATCGATAGCCTGCAATTAACAGCTGATTATAAGGTGGCCACACCAGCGGACTGGAAACAGGGTGAGGACGTCATTATCTCTCCTTCTCTCAGCGATGCAGAGGCTGATGAACGCTTCCCTAAAGGGTATAAAAAGGTAAAGGACTACCTGAGGGTGACCCCTCAGCCTGACCTTCCATGATTCTTCATTTGGTTAGTTTGGTTCGGAGCGGTTGGAGATAGAATCTCCAACCGCTTTGTTTTAGAATGATGTGAATAGAACCGAACTATAGCACCAGAAATTGAAGATGTTGCGGACACTTGAACCATTATCTCCGCACAGAAACAGGTGTTCTTGAAGACGTTTGGAATGGTCGGAAGTTAAAGTCAAAAAGACCCTTTGTCCTTAGGTTATTCACCAAGGCCTTATGATGTTTCAACAAGCCCTCTGAGAGATCATCAGCTGTGTTTACTTTGAATTCGACCATCAAAAAAACATCGTCTTATGGGCAAACGCGTCAACTTCATCGTGCTATCCTTACTCGTTCTTTTGGCATTGCTCTTCAGTGCTGACTATGGCAGTTATGACTTGGATGGAATCGATAGTGGAGATACCGCTTGGATGATCGTGGCCAGTGCATTTGTCTTGCTTATGACGCCAGGTCTGGCCTTCTTCTATGGAGGTATGGTGAACCGGAAGAGCGTCATCTCCACCATGCTTCAGAGTTTTGTGGCCCTAGGGGTCATCTCCGTGCTTTGGGTCATCGTTGGCTTCAGCTTGGCTTTCGGAGACAGTATCGGAGGTATAATCGGGAACCCATTGACCTACATGAATTTCAAGAATGTGGGGGTGGCACCTAATCCTGAATTTGCCGGCACCATCCCCTTCCTGCTCTTCGCTCTTTTCCAATTGAAATTCGCCATCATCACTCCTGCGCTCATTACCGGAAGTTTTGCAGAACGCATCCGCTTCAGGAGCTATATCCTCTTCATGGTGCTGTTCTCCCTGTTCATCTATTCACCCTTGGCCCATATGACTTGGCATCCCGATGGTCTCTTCAGGAATTGGGGAGTCTTGGATTTCGCAGGTGGCACCGTGGTCCACATGTCAGCTGGATTTGCGGCATTGGCAGGTGCCATGTACCTCGGGAAGCGAAGGCAACAGGTGGAGCTACCAGCGAATATCCCCTATGTCATTCTAGGTACGGGGCTACTCTGGTTCGGTTGGTTCGGTTTCAATGCAGGATCAGCATTGGCGGCCAACGGGGATGCGGTCATCGCCTTTGCCAATACCAACTTGGCCTCGGCCACAGCCATGATCACATGGATCTTCTTGGATCGCTTCAGGAATGAGAAGATGTCCGCTTTGGGAGCATGTATCGGAGCCATTGTCGGCTTGGTGGCCATTACGCCTGCTGCCGGCTTTGTCAATATAGGACAGAGCATCTTCATCGGGTTCATCGCAGCCATTGTGAGTAATGTGGCCATAAGGAGATTCAACAGAACGGCCGTGGATGATACCTTGGAGGTCTTCCCAAGTCATGGGGTCGGAGGCATCGTGGGCATGCTGCTGACGGGTATTCTGGCTAAAGAAGTAGGACTGATAAATGGTCAGACTGAGACCATGCTCTATCATATCCTTGCGCTAGTCATTGTCGCCATTTACACCTTCGGTGGAAGTTGGCTTCTCTACAAGGTCACCGACCTCCTTCTTCCCATCAGGGTGAGCGAAGACCAAGAAGAACGCGGATTGGACTCCTCACAGCATGGAGAAGGACTTTAGCTTTGGTGATCAGAGCTCAGGCAGCCTGAACTTGAAGAGCTTCTCCTGACTGTCACTGATGACATAGATGGAACTCGACTCATGATTGACAAAAATGCCTTCCGCCTGTTTCACGTCTATCCCGAAAGAGCGCTCAAGTTGTCCGTTCAGTGCACATAGGTTGACCGATTTCGACTCATGACTGACGATCCACAATTTATCCAAAACCGCATCATAATAGACCCCAGAGTAGTCTTCAGCGAAGGTCAAACGATGTTCACTTTGCTTCCCTGTGGTCAGATCCAATCGGATAAGTAGCCCATGGGATTTCTCTTTCAAGAGATAGATGGTCTGATGCTTAGAGTCCACACTGCAGCCCTCTAAACTGCTATCTCCTCCCTTTTTAAAAATCTGCCACGAGTCGACCTTCTCTCCACGGATTGAGAAGGAACGAAGAGTCGCATCGGATTCATCCACTGCATAGATGAGGCTATCCAAGGGGTTGAAGCTGACCCCTTCCAAATCTTCTCCATTGAGGTCTATCGTTGTCGAAAGATGGCCTAAGGTGTCGAGCACATAGGCCTTGCCATTGCGGTCGCTCACGGTGATCAAGGAATGGTCCAAATACGGACTCAGTCCTGAGGGCTCTTGGACATCAAGTTCGAAAACGCTTTGAAGACTGAGTTGAGGCCTTACTGAATATGAAGTCTGACATGAACTTACCAGGGGGAACACAAATAAGAGAAGAAGATTGGTGCTTTGACTCATTCTCTATCTTTAAGGAACTTGCCTCCTTTCATGGACTTCAAAATAAGGAAAATAATGAGGACCGCCACGAAGGAGATGCTCCAAAAATCCCATTCAAAGGCCGCCCAACCTTCTTGGAGATCACCAAGGACATCGAAGAGCCAGAAGATGAAGAACGTTGCTAGAAGGCCGCTCCTCTCCTGTCTGAGAACCTTTCGCCAATTAAACGGATTTGGGCTTGGGATATACCCCTTCAATCGCGGAATAAAGGCCGGACGACCAGAGGCCCATTCCAACTACTCAGCTCCGAATTTTCCTTCGAGGAATCGTTCTTCTGCACACATGATCCTCTCGTAATAAAGAAAGAAGAGGAGCACGAAGAAAGCAATGAACCAGGGCTCGGCTGTGAGCATGGCCGGACCCAACCACATAAAAAAATTGCCCAGATACAAGGGATGACGCACCACGCTGTACAGCCCAGTGCTATTCAGGAATTCTGCTTTCTGGCCTATAGAGGTATTCCTTCCGCTGGTGCTAGGCGCCACATATCCTATAACGTGGGATCTCAGTGCCAGACCAAAGAGACTCACAGCCAAGGAGCCATATTCCAAAATATCCTCTCAAACATTCTCCGAATGCACTTCTGTCCATTCATGAAAGAGATAAATCCCAAGTGCGGGCAGGACCAGAATAATCGGAAGGACCCCGCGGTGTTTGAATAGAAAATCTCCTTGATCGCGAATCTCATCAACTAAAGCCATGCTGTTCTTTTTCTCAGTTCAATGATAAGCAAAGTGAGCTCGGGATGGCCTGATTGATGTCATAATACGACATAGGGTATAGACAGGAGAACAGAAGAACTCCATAGAATAATGGCGTCCACAGTCCAAACAGGGAAGCAGACGAACGAAGCACAGGTCTGTGTTCTCATATGCCTATCCGCTGCGTTTAGAATGCATTGGTCATTGCTCGGTTTGGGGTATTGATATCCAGCTTGATCAATTGATTGTGATTTCATGTGTCCAACCTTGTTGAGCAGATACACTAAAAGGATTAACTTCAGGTCAGCCAAGGCCCATGAAGCACATCATCTCCAAACATTTCAATTTCATCAATGGACTGCTGGAGAGGCGTTATAAGACGCTTTTGATCTGTTTGGTTCTTATGATTTTAGTGCCATTTCTGATGCAGGGCTCACCTTATCAGGATATGACCTCCTTTGCTTTCAATAGCTCTTCCATCTTGCTATGTATCTACGCCATCCATGAATCCAGGAGACAGCTTCTAGGAGGTATAATCTTCGCCATCGTAGTGATTGTGATCAATCGACTGGGTCTGTTCCAGGAGTCCAGCACAGTAGATTTCTATCTCAGTTTCATGATCTACGTTCTCTTTTACATCTACGTGGTGGTAAGACTGATGAAGATGATCGTCAACACTGAACGTGTCCGAGCAGGAGTGCTATTCGCAGCAGTCATTGTCTACCTCCTTCTTGGAATTATTGGAGGATACCTCTACATGCTCATAGAGAATGCTGTACCAGGATCATTGAACAACCTCTCTTTGGTCAACCTAAAGAACCCTTCGGAGTTCTTCTACTTCTCCTTCACCACGCTCAGTACACTGGGCTATGGTGACATCACTCCAGTGAGCCCTCCTGCTGAAGCCGTATCGATGATCCTCAGCATTACTGGCCCACTGTACCTCACCGTGCTGGTCGCTCTTCTGGTCTCTCGCTATGACCATTCAGATGAATGGCACTGAAGTCATTTCCAATCATGATCGAGGGTGAAACCATGACATTGCCATGAAGTCCATAAGCCGTGTTGTGCTGATCCTGTCTGTGGTGAGCCTTTTCACAGACATGGCGAGCGAGATGCTCTATCCCATCATGCCCATCTACCTCCAACAGATCGGATTCTCGGTGATCTGGATTGGGATTTTGGAAGGATTCGCAGAGGCCATTGCGGGATTGTCCAAAGGCTATTTCGGGAAGCTTTCAGACCGCTCTGGAAAACGCGTGCCTTTCGTCCAAGCGGGTTATGCGCTCAGTGCCATCTCCAAACCCCTTCTTGCGCTTTTCGTGCAGCCCCTTTGGGTTTTCACAACAAGGACGCTAGACCGCCTGGGAAAGGGCATCCGCACAGGAGCACGTGATGCTTTGTTGTCTGATGAAGCGAAAGAATCGGATAAGGGCAAAGTCTTTGGTTTTCACAGGGCTATGGATACGATGGGTGCCGTTTTAGGGCCATTGCTTGCCTTGCTCTATCTCCATTATTTCCCTGAAGATTACCGCACCCTTTTCTTGATTGCTCTATTTCCAGGTCTCATTGCCGTTTGGGCGACTGGAAAGCTCAAAGAGGCTCAAAGACCTGTGGAGGGAAAAGACTCCGTCTCATTTTTCTCTTTTCTCAATTATGTCAAACAGAGTCGGCCTGAATACCGAAGGATCCTCATTGGGCTCCTTTTCTTCGCACTGGCCAACAGCTCAGATGTCTTCCTTCTTCTAAAAGCCAAAGAAGCTGGGCTCTCGGACATATTCGTCATCGGGATATACATCTTCTACAACCTGATCTATGCCATTTTCGCATTTCCCCTTGGCAGCCTGGCAGACCGTATAGGATTGGAACGCATGGTCATCGCAGGGCTCCTCCTATTCGCGATGGTCTATTTTCTTATCTCAGTCGCTGAAGGTCCAAAGCTCCTTCTGGTATGTTTCTTTCTCTATGGCCTCTATGCCGCTGCCACTGAGGGCGTATCCAAAGCGTGGCTCAGCACGTCCTGTGATAAGAAGGAAACCGCAACCGCTATTGGCACATTTACAGCCTTTCAGAGTTTGACAGCTCTTGTGGCGAGTTCATTGGCCGGAATCATCTGGTTCAATCTGGGCGCTAAGTACATGTTCATATTCAGTGCAGTACTTACCTTGGCGGTGGTTATATACTTCATGTCAACCAGATCACATGCAGGAGAGAACAGATGAACGCAAACCGAAGGAGAATCACTATGTCACTAGGAGTGGTTGGCTCAGGGCGTCTGTGTTGGGAGCCAACGATGGCATACTCTCCACGGCTAGTCTCATCATAGGTGTTGCCGCGGCCAGTTCAGCACGTGACCCCATCATCATTGCAGGCATGGCCGGATTGGTGGCGGGTGCTCTTTCCATGGCAGCTGGTGAATATGTCTCCGTCAGTTCTCAAGCTGATCTGGAGAATGCGGATATTGAAAGGGAAAAAAGAGAGTTACGGGATATGCATGAAATGGAATTGCGCGAACTCGCTACCGTCTATGAAAAGCGAGGCTTGGATAAAGAATTGGCCAAAGAAGTCGCCATACAACTTACTGAGCACAATGCCTTAGAAGCCCATGCCAGGGATGAATTGGGCATCAATGAGATGACAGAGGCAAAGCCCATGCAGGCCGCATTGGCCTCAGGATCCTCCTTTCTCTTTGGAGGATCCTTGCCCCTCCTTTTAGCTGTGATTGGCTCCATGGAGTATATGGTCTATCTGCAGTATGCCTTTGCAACAGTTTTTCTAGCCGTTCTGGGTATAGTGGCTGCAAGAACGGGTGGCTCCAATAAATTGAAGGCGGTCATCCGTATCACTTTCTGGGGTACAGTGGCCATGGGCATCACAGCCCTTATCGGTCATTACTTTGGATTGGCCATGGCCTAGAACTTGACGCACACCTTCCTGCATCTAATACTACCTTCGCGCTGTCCTAAAACTTGGCGTATGAATAAGGAGAACCTCTCTCATCGTCAATCACCTATGTTCTGAACAACCAATGTCACCAACGGGTCTAAAAGCGAGTTCCCCTTTATGAAAAAGAGACAGATCATCATTGTAGC
>JAQCAN010000112.1 GCA_027621335.1 Bacteroidota bacterium | reverse complement strand
GCCACCAGATTCCCGTAATAGATCTGATTGGTGGGAGCACTGACCACCACGATGCAGGTATATTCAGGTGCTTCAGCTGGGAAATACCCACAGAAGGAAGCCAGGTAAGTGCGTTCTCCCAATGATCCATACCCTCCACTTTCCTGGTCTGCGATCTGAGCAGTGCCTGTCTTTCCAGCAATGTGATATTGGGCGTTCTTTAGGTTGCTTGCTGTTCCCTGCTTGACCACCCCTTCCAACATCTCCCGAGCATGGGCCAGATTCTGCTTGGAGGCGATGGCTGGATTGAGCACTTCCACGTCCGCCTGCCAGACCAACTCCCCTTTATCACGGATCTCGGACACGAATTGAGGCTTGATCAGTGCTCCGTCATTGGCCACCGCATTGTAGAAGCTTAGGATCTGCAAAGGCGTCATGGTGGTCTCATACCCGATGCTCATCCATGGCAAGGTGACGCCTGACCAGGTCTTGTCCGAAGTACTCTTCAGCACCGGGACGCCTTCACCCTTGATCTCCAAGCCTAAGGAACGTCCAAGGCCCATGGCATGAAGGCGATCCACGAAACGTTGCGGGTCTTTCCTGAATCCATCGAAGACGACCGATGAGATACCCACATTGGAGCTCAGCTCAAAAGCCCTTTGAACGGTCACTTTTCCATACCCTTCGTGGTTGGAATCATGCATGACGCGATCGAAGAATTTTCGCCTTCCTTTTCCCGTATCCACGCTATCAGTGACCTTCACCACTCCTTCTTCCAAGGCAGCCAGAAGCGAAGCCAATTTGAAGGTGGATCCGGGCTCTGTAGCCTCTCCAATCGCATAATTATAGCGTTCCGCGTAGGTCTGACTCTTCTCGTCATAGGTCAGATTGGCGATGGCCTTGATGTGGCCGGTCTTGACTTCCATGAGTATGGCACAGCCATGATGCGCATTGTTCAACTGCAATTGCTTCAGCAAAGCGCTTTCCGCAACATCTTGGATATTTATGTCGATGGTGCTGACCAGATCATAGCCATCTTGAGGCTCAATCTCATTGCCATCGCGGATGGGCATCCATTGACCACCGATGAGGCGTCTTTCCAAACGCTTGCCATTCACACCCGATAGATTATGGGCATAGGCTCCCTCAAGCCCAACAGGAGTCACGCCATCAATGGCATAACCGATGGTGCGTTTGGCCAATTCTCCAAAGGGATAGATCCTCTTATTCTGCTTCTCGAAGATGACGCCCCCTTTGTTCCGTCCTTCGCGGAAAATAGGAAGCGCTTTGGCCCTTTGGACCTCATGGTATTTCACTCCACGCTTGACTAGGAAGTAACGGTTTCCATCCCGCCTTGCCGCGATGATGGCCTTTTTGAAATCAGCTGAACTTCGACCTGAATGTGAGAAGATCTCGGCCAAGCCCAACGCCAATGAGTCGATGCCTGAGGAGAACACGTCATCCGTCAGGGCGGTTGCCGCCAGATCCATGCGTATCTCATAGATGGGTACCGAGGTCGCCAGAAGACTCCCGTCATCCGCCAGTATATTCCCACGTATGGCATCGATGTCACGGTACTCCGTCACGAAATTCTCAGCCATCTCCTTCCACTCAGGCGCCTCAGCCCACTGCACCATGAAAAGCTTTACAAGCACCACTATTGCCGCCAGGCAAGTGAAGATGAAGACCAGATAGGCGCGGTTTATATCCTTGTTCTGTTCCTTCATGGCTGGGCGTTCCGACTGATCTTGAAGGGTTGGATGCGGTTGTCCTGTAGGCCCATGTCCTTGATGACTTCGGCCACATTGCTTTGCTGTTTGATCTGCTCCAGATCCGACTTCAAAGTCAGGTCCTGGGCTTTGAGCTCCTTCACTTGGCGCTCCAATTCATACATCCTCTTCACTGTGCTCTCGGCATGGTATCCGTAGGAGATATAGCCGACCGCCAAAAGGACCAGGAACAATACGAATGGCATATGCTGAAGGACCTTATCCCGAGTGAGGAAAGTCCCATTCAAAAAGCTCAAAAGACTCTTCTTGAAAAGAGAGGCGTCCTTTTTTACTTTCTTATCTGTCCTGGTCGCATTCATAATCGTTCTGCAATCCTGAGCTTCGCACTGCGCGCTCTACTGTTCATTTCAATTTCTTCATCTGAAGGCACGATGACCTTCCTGTTGACTGCATCGAATGGCTTGATGACATTGCCATAGAAATCCTTCTCCACACTACCATCCAAGTGACCTGAGCGGACAAAATTCTTCACCAGACGATCCTCCAAGGAGTGGTAGGAGATCACCACAAGTCGTCCACCTGGCTTGATGATGTCAGCCGATTGAAGGAGCAGTTCCTTCAGCGCTGAGAGCTCATCATTCACCTCTATCCTCAAGGCTTGGAAGACCTGGGCCCAGAACTGGGATTGACGTTGCTTTGGAGCGACTCTGTCAAGCACCTCTTTCAATCGGACGGTACTGGGGATGCCTTGGGACCTGGCTTCGAGCAAGGCTCTGACCACACGGCCTGGCGCTTTGAAGTCCGCCCCTTGCCTGAAAACCCGGTAGAGGTCATCCTCGCTGTATTCCTCCACGATCTTCTTAGCGGTCAAAGAGATGTCCCTGTCCATCCGCATGTCCAGCTCGGACTCGAAGCGGGTGGAGAACCCACGTTCAGCTTCATCGAACTGATGAGAGGACACTCCGAGATCGGCCAAGATGCCATCCACTTGCTTCACCCCACGCATGCGCAGGTTGTTCTTCATAAAGCGGAAGCTCTGCCTGATGAAGGTCAGGTGGGCATCCTCGGGCACATTGGCTTCGGCATCTTCATCTTGGTCAAAGGCGAAGAGTCGACCGCCATCCAAGTGCTTCAGGATCTCTCTGCTATGCCCTCCACCACCGAAGGTGACATCCACATAGAGGCCCTGAGGCTTTATGGCGAGTCCATCGATACAATCATGTAAAAGAACGGGGGTATGGTAACTCTGCTCCACGTATCAATCCTTTTCAGGATCGATACCTCCCATCACCTCTTCCGCCAAAGTCTCCATGTCAAAATCCTCATTGAGCATAGCTTCGTAGTCCGCCTTGCTCCATAGTTCGATGCGATCGGTGAGCGCATTGAGTTTCACATCCTTTCCTAAGCCAGCATCAGTGACCAGCGCTGATGGCAAGAGCATGCGCCCCTGTCCGTCCAACTCCACCTTGGTGGCCCCGCTATGGAATTTGCGGATGAACTGCACATTCTTCTTGACGAACTTGTTCAGCTTATTCACCTCAGCACTGAGCTCCTGCCAGACACTCCATGGATAGATCACGAAAGCCTTGGAGAACACATCGCGATTGATGACGAAGCCTTCATGGAGGCTTTCCTCCATCTGCTTCGCCAAGGACTTGGGGAGCATCATGCGCCCCTTTGCGTCCAGCTTACAATCGTATTCCCCTAATAGGTTGAGCATCAATTCTTTTTCGTGGATGTGAGTGCTAAAGTAGAAACTATCTCCCACTTTCTACCACTCTCACCCATTATTTCCCACTTTGTTGAAAAAAACGCCTTAAACGCCTCTTTAGTCTGTCCTATAAGGAAAAGGCGAGGAACGCAAACACCATGGAGAGTCCATAACATGAGAAAGGTGACGCTGAAGATTTCAAGAGGCCGATGGGGAGAACTGAGCAGTTATACAGCAACAGATATTGCTACATTTGAAAAGACACCGTCAGAAACGCAGCAGCTATGAGTTCTCCCACTGAATCGTATTTCTCCAATCAGGACGACCGACTCATCCATGAAGGAGACTTCAGTTATATAGAAGAAGGCGAAGGGCCTGTATTCGTGCTACTCCATGGACTCTTCGGAGCGCTGTCCAATTTCAAGGAAGTAGTGGATTTCCTGAAGCAGGATTATAAAGTAGTCCTACCCAAGCTCCCCATCTATGACCTTCCTGTGTTGAATACCAATGTGAAGGCTCTGTCCAAGCACCTTAAGGCCTTTATCGATTTCAAGGGGTATGACAAGGTGAACCTCTTGGGCAATTCCTTAGGCGGACATGTGGGGTTGGTCTATGCCAATGACTATCCGAATAAAGTGAACAGCATGATTCTATCAGGTAGCAGCGGGCTCTATGAGAATGCCTTCGGGGGCAGCTTCCCTCGAAGAGAGGATAAGAGCTACCTGCGCCAGAAGATCGCCCTCACCTTCTATGACCCTGCCATTGTCACCGATGAGTTAGTGGACGAATGCCATGAGGCCGTCAACAATAGAAATAAGGTCATCAGGATTCTCAGCATTGCGAAATCCGCCATTCGGCATAACATGGCCAAGGAACTTCCAAATTACAAGATGCCTGTATGCTTGATCTGGGGCAAGAACGACACCATCACACCCCCTGAAGTGGCGGTAGAGTTCAATGACAAACTCCCTGATAGCGAACTCTATTGGATCGATAAATGCGGTCATGCCCCCATGATGGAGCACCCTCAGGAATTCAATCAGCATTTAGGCGATTGGTTGTCGAAGCATAAGGAGATGTTCTCCTAGTCCAAGATTTACACTCTACAATACGATTGACCCTTCAATATCTCATGGAGATAAAACACGCCCGTTTCCTTACAAGCAGTTCCTCGCCCAAAGAGTGCCCGCCAGCGGACCGTCCTGAGTATGCTTTTATCGCTCGAAGCAATGTGGGTAAGAGCTCCTTGATCAATATGTTATGCGGACATAAGGGTTTAGCGAAGACCTCAGGGCGACCTGGGAAGACCCAACTCATCAATCACTTCGATATCGATGGGACCTGGTACCTCGTGGATCTGCCAGGATACGGGTATGCTCAGATATCCAAGAAGGAGCGCATCAAATGGCAAGCCTTCACATGGAGCTACCTGAAGAAAAGGGAGAATCTGATGTGCGTGTTCGTGCTAGTGGATGGCCGGATATCCCCTCAGCAAGTAGACTTGGACTTCATGAACGAACTTGGTGGACATGGGATTCCATTCGTTATCGTGTTTACCAAAATGGAAAAAGTGAAAGCCCAAGAAAAGGAAGATCGGCTAGAAGCTTTCACTGAGGCGATGCTGCAAAGCTGGGAGATCATGCCTCCATTCTATCACTCTTCTGCCACCTCAGGATTAGGGAAAGAAGAAATCCTGGCGATGATCACCGAGACCAATACTCGTTTTTGAAGATCAGCCCTTCATCACCCCAAATCGCTTACCCAGCTCCAATCCGAACTTTCTTATGCCCTCGCAGGTCTCTTTATCACCAGTGGCACGTTCCAAAGTGTCATTCATGGTCAATAGGCTCTGGACGAAGAAGGTCTTCATCTCATCAGTGGTGAATTCTTTGTTCCATAAGTCCACTCGAAGGGTCTGCTGCTCCTTCTTATCCCAGAATGACATGAGGATAGCCGAAGCTTCCTTTGGCCCAGCGCTGTCATCGGCTTCCCAGGTCACGCGCTCAGGAAGATGGTTCTCATCCAACTCCACATCTATCCGTATCTGTTTCTTCATCTTCATATCCTTTAACCAGGCCTGTACGCCCTTAGTATTTGTTCCTTATCAAGGTTCATGAGATCTGCTGGGGCCAGATCAGGATGCGCTGACATATAATCCTTCACCATCTGTTTCCCTATGAACCATCCTAGTTCTCCAGGCGAGGCCTCTTCAAATCCTTGAGTGAACGGGGCCCTCACGCTCCAATTCGTCTTCACTTTACGGTCTGTGGAGAACAATAATTCCTCCGTAACCAAGACCGACCAGATGGTCTCCTCATTGGCCTGACACCATTGGAACTCTTCAGGCGAGTAGGCAAAGTGGAGGTGTTCTGGCACTTCAGGAATGCATAGGTGGAGGAGGTACATCACTTTACCGTAGAAGACCATGGCCCCAAGAAGGTCCTTATCATCGGAGGCTTTCTGCTCGCGAACCAGGATCAGCGACTTGATGAGGTTGGGCAGAAGTTGCTCTGGCTTCATGTCCTCACGCGCATACTGGGGGAAGACTTCTGGAGGCAGTTGCTGGATCATAGGGTCATCAGCACCAAGGTAGAATTCCGCACCGAAGGCCAGGATATCCCCTTGAGGATATATCCCATAATTATATCCTGTGTTCAAGCGGTAGACCTCCGGAATGTTCTTTTCAGGAAAAACGGCTTTATATCGCCCAAGTCCTTGTTCCAGACCTTTTTCCAAGTCGCTCATGTCTGAGAAGACCTCTTGTATGCGCTCCTCAGTGAATTTCCATTGGTCATCGCCTGTGAACAAGGCGAGCATCTCAGGCGCTTGAGGACTGTTCACATCTCCTAACAGTAAGATGTCACTGAAGTAAAGTGGGTAGACCGAAGGGTATTCCGCATTCAGGCGCGAGTGACGCTCCTCTGGCGCCAAGGTCTTGTCAAATAGCAAGTTGTCCACAGCAGAGACGGCCACATCCAGAGGAATGGCTTCTACCCTTCTATCAATGGACTCAGGGGTACATGCATGCAACAGGCTGAAAACTAATAGCGAAGGCCCTAATAGCTTGATGTAGAATTGTTTTCTTTGACCCATAACAGCGAAGGCCCGAAAGTATGAAAAAGAAGCTCGTACTAATAGCATGTATCTCACTGATTGTCAGTGGAATCAACGCCCAGAACGATAGTCCGGTGAAATTTGCGTTCGCCATTCAACCTGCCACTTCCTGGATTGCACCTGAGGGGCAGATCCTGGAGAATGAGTCCAGCCGCATTGGATTCTCCTATGGAGTCATCATAGATCTGGTGATTGCTGGGAATGAGAACTATAATTTCTCTACAGGGGTGCTCATCAATAGCCATGGAGGAACCTTGAACAATCCAAAATACCATGATGGGACGACAACCGTTCCAAATCCGGATGGCCCAGATCCTATCCTCTATCCCGCCTTTGCCTTTGCCAAAGAAGAATACAGATTGCAGTATCTGGATGTTCCATTGACCTTGAAACTCAAGACCAATGAGATTGGCTACATGACCTATTATGGTCAATTCGGATTGGACATGTCCTTCAACATCAAAGCCCGAAGGGATGTCGAGTATAATTTCCCTGAAGAAGGGATCATGACCATAGAAGATGAGGACGTGTTGGATGAGATAGGCCTATTGAGAATGGCCTTACAAGTAGGCGCAGGGGTGGATTACAACATCAGCGGAAACACGTCTCTTCTTGTTGGAATCGTATGGAACAATGGCTTGACCAATACCTTCGACAAGAACTACCTCTTGGAAGATGCGAATGGCAATCCTGAGTTCTCAGATAACAATCGCCTGCGTGAAGGCGGGAAGGTGAGGGCGGTGAGCAATTACCTTGGTCTTACAGCAGGCATCTTCTTCTGAATCCTTGTCATCCTTCTGTAGGATTCAGAATATCGCGACATGAGATCATTGAAGAAAAAAGAGACCATCGACCATATCGTCCACTGGCTGAAGAGCTATTCTGAGTCGGCTGGAACGAAAGGTTTCGTAATCGGAGTCTCTGGCGGAATCGATTCTGCACTCACCTCTACCCTTTGTGCAATGACTGGGTTAGATGTCCTATGTCTGGAGATGCCCATCCATCAGGCGGAGAGCCAAGTGACCCGAGCGATGGACCATATCCGTTGGCTGAAGCAGCAATTTCCTAAAGTCAAGAAGTACGAGGTGGAGTTGACGCCTGTCTTCGATGCCTTGGTCGATGCCTTTCCGTATGTGGAGAAAGAGGAGCACCGCTGGATGGCCCTCGCCAATACCCGAGCGCGACTCAGAATGACCTCCTTATATTACTTCGCTGGCCTGCATGGTTATCTAGTGGCGGGAACGGGGAATAAGGTGGAGGACTTCGGAGTGGGGTTCTACAC
>JAQCAN010000111.1 GCA_027621335.1 Bacteroidota bacterium | reverse complement strand
GACCTCCAAACGGTTCATGGTGGTCTTCCCATTGGAACGGTCCTGCACGACCATCTGGCCAAGGGCATTAATCAACTGAACCTCCACTGAGCCTTCTTCGAGCATCTGGATTTCTATGTTCACAATGTCCTCAGCAGGATTTGGGAAGATGTTCATCACTTCTATGCCAGCATTCAAAAGCTTATTGCCCTCACCGACTTCGACACCTGGAGGTGGGGCGGGAACCACGAATGTGGCCTGTGGGGTGATGTTCGCCCAAGCTGAGAAACCTGACCCATCCGCACATGCACATCTCACATCATAGCCATAGCGCTGTCCAACGATGAAAGGTATGTTCGGATTATTGTACAAGGCGATGTTGAAGTTCACTGTGGACCCATTGGTCTGAGTGATCACTTGTGTATTCGCAACATTGGTGAACTCAGGTTCTCCTGCAAGATATGAGCTGGCACTGATGCGTCCACCTCTCACTTCACAATTCGTGGTTCCCTCAGGATTCACCCAGGTGCCATTGACCCTTGGGTTGGCCGTACCGAATCCGATCTCTACCGCATCCAACGCAGTAGGTGACTGACAGACAGCAGAGCCATCTATACAGAATGGTGTGGATTCTGATGTGGTGAACGCCCCACCTGAAGCCAATACGGTTCCAACCATATCAGTCAGGACATATGAACCTGTCCCAACGGCACAGCATATTCCATCACCGAAGCTATCAAAGAAATTCAAGGTATAGCATGCGCTATTCACACAGATGGACTCCACAACGGTAGACCCGTCTGGCTGCGTCCCGTAAGGCCCCCCTGAACCAACTATTCCTCCTCCTGCATCTGTGATGGTCCACGTGGTCTCTTCAGGATAATTATCAAGCACGATGGTCAGAGTGACATCATCACCAAGGCAAGGGCATGGAGCACAACTGGATCCTCCGCAATCCACACCGGTCTCATCGCCATTCTGAAAACCATCTACACAAGTCGGGCAGATGTTAGGACATGACCCTCCACAATCCACCCCGGTCTCATTCCCGTTCTGGTACCCATCATCACAGGTGGGCTCCTCACAAGGAGCTACGCAAGCGGACCCATCCACATAAGCTGCAATCCGCGCTGCGGGCTGAGGACCGAATCCTTGACTGAAGTTTATGCCCACAGCCGTTAAATGACAGTAGCTCATAATGGTCCCTCCTGCGGGGGGGTTACTTCCAGAGCAGCCCTCACTGTAGCCCGAATTGGGACCACAACCATCAATGGCCGTGTTGTTTCCATTCCATGCGCATGCATGGGTATGCTGAGAGCCCATGTTATGCCCCAACTCATGTGATACCACCATGACTGACCATGAGTATGTTGGAACGTTGTTGAAGCTGGATTCAATACCTGAAACCGAGAACCGTACATTGGAACAGAGTGCATTCAAATAGGCCACACCTCCACCGTATGCATAGTTGATGTAGGCATTGAGATCAGCTGGCACGGTGTTGCTCGTCCTATATGAAGAAAAACCATTCAAATCACTGAAAGGCTCAGGAGAAGACCATACGGTGATTCCCCCAAGAAGGATCCCGATGTTATCGTTGGCATAGATGATCTGTACCTGATTGAACAAGGAGGTCATGTAATTGGTCGCTCCTGCTGTTCCGCCTTTATTATTGTATATCTGATTGCTCACATCGAAATGGATGTCTGTACATCTAACGGTCAGCCTTTGCTGAGCAGTGATGTTCTCCTCATGGGCAATGACATCATCTCCTGATTCAGTATCACACACCATCTCGAATTCTGAAGCGATCTGCGTATCACGGTAGAGGATGTGATCCTCGCTGTTCTCCAGCTTTCCAAGGACCATGTTCCCATTGGAACCAGGCCATGACATGACGGCCGAAATCTCATTCCTGAACACACTGAGCGCCACAATGGACCCTTTCTTACCGGCTATGACGCCTTGATAATGCAATCCCCTGTCCAATGAGGAAAGGTCAACAACTCTCCCTGAAGGCATCTCAGTCACAGTGAATCCGGGCGAGTATAGATCCTTTTGGATCAATTCCAAATCCAGGATCTCATCACCATAAGATAACTCCATGACCAGACCTTGTGTCCTTTGGGTGAACAGATCATTTATCTGTTCCAGGTCCAGCTGGAATATCTCATACTCCTCCAGAATAGATGGGAGATTGCTCTGAGATTTCAATTCAGAATGGTTCAGAATCTGCACCGTTTCGAGGTTTTGATGCATCTTGAAGGCATTCACCACTTCATCAGGTTTCTGATTGGTCTTCTGAGCCCAAAGGCTGCAAGAGACTACTAGCACTAGCAACAACGTAGTGTATTTCATATTTTTTTGAGGAATTTGGTAGAGATTGTTTTTAGGTCTCCTTCATAGACAGCGCAACATAGCCAATTGAATAGTGCAGCACAACTGTAAGATCAATGTTTCTTGAGGAGAATACCCAATTAGTTGGTGTTCTATCATTTGCTTATGGAGCTGAGCTGAATGGGCTTTCAGCGTCTAGGTCGAATAAGCAGAGGGTTTGGGGCTAGAAAAACCCACTTTAGTCGGAAAAAGGTGACTCCAAGATGCTTCAACATCTTGCATTCCCTTTGTATAAGCTGAAGTTCAATTATTGTCCAATCCTTCATCCATCTGGTCAAAGAGGGGATAGACCGGGCTTTGCAGGTCGTACTCTCTGACTGACCTGAACCACTGGCTCACCAAGTCTGATTGCCTATCCGATTCTCCCCAGGTCCTGTGGTGGAATTCATTGGAATGAGGGCTATAATCATAGTCCTTGGCCCAGGACTTGAAATTGACCGCGAGAGCTTCTATGGCATCTATGATGTACCTCGCTTCCTCATCGGTCATAACAGGGTGGAGAGAAAAGCGTATCCATCCTGGTTTTTTCGTGAGATCACCATGGTCTATGGCGTCAGTGATGGCACAGCTGTGCTGCTCATCCACCCCAAGGAGGTAATGTCCATATGTGCCAGCACAGGCACATCCACCGCGGGTCTGAATCCCAAAGCGGTCATTCAACAGCTTAACCCCGAGGTTGTAGTGCAGTCCATCGATATAAAAGGAGAAAATGCTCAGTCGGTCCTTGATGTTATCCGCCAGAAGATGAAGCCCAGGGACCGCTTTCATTCTATCCCATATAAGGTCCAACAGATGGGCTTCACGTTGCGCAATGGCCTTAGTCCCCATCATCTCTTTCAGTTCGATGGCCATGGCCGCTCTGATGGTCTGAAGGAAAGGTGGGGTTCCTCCATCCTCCCTGGCTTCCACATCCTCAATGAAGCGATGGCCTCCCCATGGGTTGGTCCATTTCACTGTGCCTCCTCCTGGTTCATCAGGTACGGTGCATCGGTAAAGTGCACGATCGAAGACCAAGACCCCAGGTGTGCCGGGTCCTCCGAGGAATTTATGCGGTGAGAACATGATCGCATCCAACTTTTGACTCTCATCCTCAGGATGCATGTCGATGTCGATGTAAGGTGCCGAGCATGCAAAATCGACAAAACAATATCCTCCATAGGCATGTATCATGGAAGCCATCTCATAGTAAGGAGAGAATACACCGGTGACATTACTACAGCTGGTCACGGCCGCGATCTTGAAGGTCCTTGACTTGAATTGCTCCAACAATTGGGCAAAATGCTCCAGATCCACCAATCCCTCAGGGGTGGGCCTGACGATATGGACTTCCGCTATGGTCTCTATCCAGGAGGTCTGATTGGAGTGATGTTCCATATGGGTGCAGAACACAATGGGTCTATCGTTCCTGTCGATCTGGATGTTCTTCTTGAATGGTTCAGTCAGCTTCAGACCGAGTATCCTCTGGAACTTGTTCACCGCCCCCGTCATTCCACTTCCACAACAGATCAGGGCATCACCGATGTCAGCATTCACATGGCGCTTGATGCGCTGCTGAGCCTCATGGTAGGCCTTGGTCATCAAGGTTCCTGTGTGCGAGGTCTCCGTGTGGGTATTGGCCACATAAGGCAGGATCTCCTTTGCCATGATCTCTTCTATGGGCCGGAACATCCGTCCACTGGCCACCCAATCAGCATAAACAATGGGTTGCTCACCATAGGGAGATTGAAAGGTGGAGTCTATACCAATGATACCTTGACGTACCTTATCGAAAGGGTTCTTTCCCATGATTGGATTCTTTATGTCAAATATCGGCATTCGTTCCAGAGCTGTCCATTTATACTCCTTCAAGGGCCTTGTATCACAGGTATTCTCAACTATGGCAACCTTATTGATAGCTTTGCCAGCAAACATTATAAGCCATGAAGACCTTCTTACCTCTCCTTATCCTTTTCATAAGCTTAGGCTGCAGCTCCTGTCATGAGATCAATCATGTCATCACATCTGGTCAACAGCCTGGCGGACATGGGACCGATCAAACCACCTCTAATGAACCATTTGAAACACCTGTCGGCCTTGCTCAATATGAATCATCATCACATCCATTGAGATCTTCAGGCAAGACATTCGCTGATATTCCTTACGGGAGTGATCCGAAGAACGGCTATGACTTGATTCTTCCTAACACATCGAGCTCTTCTTCATTATCGCCATTGGTCATCTTCTTCCATGGTGGGGGCTTCATTCAGGGAAATAAGAACAGCTTATATAAGAAGCCGATCGTCATGAAAGAAATGGAAGGTTACCTCGATGCAGGAATTGCGGTGGCCAATGTGAATTACAGATTGCTAGAGAACAATGAGACCGAAGGACTTATGAAGTGCCTCAGAGACGCTCAACATGCCCTCCAAAGCATCAAGGCGGGAAGCCCTGAGAATGGAATCGATCCAGATCGCATCGTACTTCGCGGCACATCGGCAGGAGCAAGTCTGAGTCTATGGCTTGCTCTAAGTGATGACATGAGTCAAGCAGATAGTTCAAATCCGATTCTCAGGGAGAGCACCAAAGTGGCAGGAGCGGTGGTGGAGAGCACTCAATCTACATTGGATATCACCAAATGGGAAGATGTCCTGAGTGCCTTCAACTTCCGCTATAATGAAGGCCTGGATGCTGAGATGAAAAGCAGAATCTATGGATTGTACGGTATGCCAGTGCAATCAGGGAATATAGTCAGGAGCACATTCGAAGGTGGTAGTCAAGCCTATAGATCCAAGGTTGATTTCGCCAGTTTCATAGATCAGAATGACCCCCCCATCTTTGTAGCGAACAAACCGAATCTCTCAGGGCCTCCTTCAGATAAGAATACCCTATTCCATCATAGGGAGCATGCCCATTACCTTCAGGAGCAAGCCGAGAAGACGGGAGGCCCTTTCCTGGCGAAGAGCAAGTTCTACTATCTCACGGATCCAACGATGAAAGAAACTACGGACTTCGTTAAGGAATTGGTCAAGAACTGAACTTGTCTTCTATACTTTACGGGGCTTCAATAGGTGCTTTTCAATGAGGTATTCCGCAATCTGGATGGCATTGGTCGCAGCACCCTTTCTCAAGTTATCGGAAACGATCCACATGTTCAAGGTCTTCCCTTGAGATTCATCTCTGCGTAAGCGGCCAACGTAGACATCGTCCGTATCCTTTCCATAGAGGGGCATAGGATAGCGGTTCTCAGCGACCTCATCGACCAAAGTGACCCCTGGGGCATGGCTCAAGAGGGATCGTACCTCTTCCATGTCGAATTCCTCATTGAACTCCACATTTACGCTCTCCGAATGTCCACCATCCACGGGAACACGCACTGCAGTGGCTGTGACGGATAACTTATCATCGCCTAGGATCTTCCTGGTCTCATTCACCAGTTTCATTTCTTCTTTGGTGTAACCATTGGGTAAGAAGACATCGCAATGTGGTATGCAATTCTTATCGATCATATAGGGATAGACCTTCTTTCCTTCACGTCCTGCGCGTTCGTCCTCCATCTGTTCCACCGCGGCCTTACCCGTGCCTGACACGGATTGATAGGTGGAGATGATAAGGCGCCTGATGCCGTATCGATCATATAAAGGCTTCAAGGCGACCACCATCTGTATGGTCGAACAATTAGGGTTGGCAATGATCCGATCGGAGAGTTCGAGAACCTCACCATTCACCTCTGGGACGACCAGTTTCTTGTCTTTATCCATCCGCCACGCGGAGGAGTTATCGATGACTGTGGTCCCCTTTGCTGCAAATCGGGGGGCCCATTCTGTAGACGTACTCCCTCCTGCCGAAAAAAGTGCCACATCCGGTGCTGCTTCCAAGGCTCGCTCCATGCTCATCACCTCCACCTTAGTTCCATTGAATTCCACGAACTGACCAACGGTGGATTGGCCCACTGGTAAAAGTACATCTACAGGAAAGGAACGTTCCTCCATGACTTGTAGCATCTTCCTACCCACCATTCCGGTAGCTCCAACGACCGCAACTCTCATAGCTATCAATTGTTGATTCAGTGACGATTCTATGCAACGCGAATGTACTATCTTCAGCCATTGAGTGAAAAGGCCTGCAAGTCGAATATCAATCCTGCGCACACTGTTGCTCATAGGCCTGTTCTCCAGTGCATTGTCTGGACTCCAAGCCCAGGTGGCTGATACGTTCAGTGATGGGGATTTCACATCGGATCCTGCATGGGCAGGTGATCTCTCCAGTTGGGAGGTGACCACTGGATTCGAGCTTCATCTCAATGCTCCTGCAGTATCTGATGAAGCGCATCTGTCTACCCCTTCAGAAGCTATATCAGATGGGGTTTGGGAATTCAGACTGAGAATGGAATTCAACCCCTCTGCCGACAATAAAGCCTATATCTACTTGAGTTCTGATCAAGCGGATCTGGAAAGTGCCTTGCAAGGGTACTTCGTCATGGTGGGAAATACTGCGGATGAGATCAGTCTGTACCGTCAGGATGGAGGAAACACGGTGAAAATCATAGATGGTCTGGATGATAGTGTAGATCTTTCACTGGTGGAGACCAGTATCTTTGTAACCAGTGTTAACAGTGGAAATTGGGAACTCTTCACAGACGTGGGGAATTTCGGAACTTTTTTCAGTGAAGGGTCAACCTTCGATGACACCTATAGTTCGAGTGCTTTCTTTGGATTCCGTTGTGACTATACCTCAACGCGTTCCGACCTATTCTTCTTTGATGACGTGAACGTGACAGGCTCGGGGTTCATGGACAGCACCCCACCAGCTATTGAGAGTCTGACCGTTCTGAACTCTACGACCCTTCGTATTCTCTTCACAGAGGAGGTTGAGCCACTTTCTGCTACTTCGCCCGATTCATATGAATGGAATGGGAACATTCCCAGCACAGTCACTTTCCAGACCGATACTGTGTGGCTGGAATTCTCGAGCGATTTTCCTGTCAACGTCAGTCAGATTCTTTCTATCAGCGGAGTTGCTGACCTCAATGAGAATATCATGGCCCCCACTGAAGTAGAATTCATCTTTCTGAGTTTTGGTCAAGGGACTTTGGGCTCGGTGGTCTTCAATGAGTTCATGGCCGATCCCACGCCTGTGATCGGACTGCCTGATGCGGAGTATATCGAATTATTCAATGCCTCTGATTCCGCCTTCGATCTATTAGGATGGAACCTCTCCAACTCAGGGGACCAGGAGATACTGACTAGCCATATCCTGAACCCGGGCGAATACGTCATCATCTGTGATGACGCTTTTCAAACCATCTTCTCGGCCATTGGGGACGTTCTAGTCGTGACCTCATTGACTGCACTGAGCAATACCGGTGATGACCTACAGCTGTTCAACGCAGAAGGCACCCTCTTGGATGCCCTCAGCTACACGACCAACTGGTATGGCGGAGCACCATTCAATAGGGGGGGCTATGCATTGGAGCGAGCCAATCCTTTTCTGCCTTGC
>JAQCAN010000110.1 GCA_027621335.1 Bacteroidota bacterium | reverse complement strand
TGTATTCGGCCACTTCTTCGCCAAGCAAGAATACGCGCTCATCTCTGCGCATCTCTTCACTCATGGCCTCTGCGATGGCCTCACGGAATTGAACTTCTCTCATATTCTCTTTCTTATTGCCGGTGCCCTATTCTGACAAACCAGCGGTTTTGATATTCTTAGATGGATTGCTCTCCGAGCAGTAATACTGGATTTTCCAAGTAATTCTTGAAGGTCAAAAGGAAAGCGGAGCCTACTGCGCCATCGACCACTCGGTGATCACAGGATAGGGTGACCTTCATGGTATTCCCAGGTACGACTTGACCATTCTTGACCACGGGTTTCTCAATAATGGCCCCCACTGCCATGATACAGGCATCAGGTGGATTGATGATGGCAGTGAATTCCTCAATGCCGAACATCCCAAGATTGGAAATAGTGAATGTGTTACCAGCCCAATCTTCTGGCTGCAGCTTCTTGGCCTTGGCCTTGGCCGCCATATCCTTCACTTCATCTCCTATCTGTACCAAGCGCTTACCGTCTGCGAAGCGCACTACTGGAACCAGCAGCCCTTCTTCCACAGCCACTGCAACTCCGATATGGACATGCTCATTGTATCTGATCCTATCTCCCAGCCAAGATGCATTCACCTTCGGGTGTTTTCTCAAGGCCTTGGCCACAGCTTTGATGACCAAGTCATTGAACGATACCTTCTGAGGAGCAATGACCTTATTGATGGAATTCCGTGCCTCGATACAGGCATCCATATCCATCTCTATGGTGAGATAGAAGTGTGGAGCTGTGAACTTGCTCTCTGCCAAACGGGAAGCAATGACCTTCCTCATCTGAGACACAGGTTCTTCTGTAAAGCTCTCTCTTCCAACGAACTGGGTCCCTCCGCCCTGATAATTCTCTATATCCCTCTTGACCACACGTCCTCCTTCACCTGAACCTTGGAGCATGGTGATATTTAAGCCTTTTTCATCGGCCAATCGCTTGGCTAAAGGAGAGGCCTTAAGCCGACCATTATCAGAGGCTGCAGGTACGGAAGCATAACTTCTCGTTGCTGCAATCGGAGCACTCTCTACCACTGGAGCAGGTTTTGATGCCTTTACTGGTTCAGAAGCTGGGGTGGAGATGATCTCTTTTTTAGGAGCTTCTGCAACCTTGTCCTCGGAGGCCTGCTCTTTCTCTGCTGATGCCAACAATTCCTTGTAGGATTCTCCCTTTCCACCAAGGATACAAAGTACACTATCTACAGGAGCTGTTTTACCTTTCTCTACTCCGATATATAACAAGTAGCCATCCTGAAAGGATTCGAACTCCATGGTCGCTTTATCTGTCTCGATCTCGGCCAACAGATCACCTGCAGCTACCTCATCTCCTACTTTCTTGTGCCATTCTGCCACGACACCTTCTGTCATGGTATCGCTCAGTTTGGGCATTTTAACAATCTCTGCCATAGTCTTTTAAGTCTCTTTCTAGTGCTTGGTTTGGAATCAATCGTTCACGAAAGGATAGTCCTTTTGGATATACACATCCTCGTACAGTTCCTTGGCTTCTGGTAAGGGGGATTCTTCTGCGAAGGTCACCGCTTCTTCGATCTCTTGTTTCACCTTGTCTTGAATCTTCTTGATCTGAGCATCAGTTAGGAATTTGTTCTTCTTGATGGTCGATAAGGTTCTCTCAATTGGATCCTGTGCCTTATATTCTTCAACCTCTTCCTTGGTCCTATACTTCTGAGGATCGCTCATAGAATGTCCTTTGTACCTGTATGTCTTGGCTTCTATCAAGAATGGACCTGCTCCTGAGGCTGCATGCTCTCTTGCTTTCTTGAAGATCTTCGCCATGGCTTCAGGATCCATTCCGTCTGCAGCTTCGGCAGGCATCTCATAGCTCAAACCCAACTTCCAAAGTTCGTGGACATTGGTGGTACGCTCCACAGAAGTTCCCATCGCGTAATTGTTATTCTCTACAACGAAGACCACTGGAAGTTTCCACGTCATGGCCATATTGAACGTTTCATGCAGAGCTCCTTGCCTGACGGCACCATCTCCCATATAGCAATAGGTCACAGCATCGATTCCATTGTACTTATCTGCAAAGGCGATACCAGCACCCAAGGGAATCTGACCTCCAACGATACCATGGCCACCAAAGAGATTGCGCTCCTTGTCGAACATGTGCATTGAACCCCCTTTTCCTTTGGAAGAACCGGTAGAACGGCCATACAACTCGGCCATGACGACTTTGGCCGGTGTACCCAGCGCAAGCGGGTGCGCATGGTCCCTATAGGCTGTGATGACCCGGTCATCTTTGCCCATTGCCCATGTCATTCCAGCCAAGAGGGCTTCTTGGCCTATATACAAGTGGCAGAATCCACCGAATTTCTGTTGAATGTATAATTGCCCGCACTTCTCCTCGAACTTCCGCATGAGATACATGTCCTCATACCATTTAACATAGTCCTGCTTTGTAAAAGCAGTCTTGGCGGACTGGTTGGCGCTATTTGCGCTCTTTTTATTAGGGCTCTTCTTTGCTGCTGCTGTACTCATCCTTATACCTGAAAATGCCCGACAAATATAGCCAAGGGCATAATAGGATCAGAGCTGAATCATCCTTCCTTTTTGAGTTTGGATTCCGTGAACGAGAGGGGTAGTAGTGCGGACACCGAAGGAATGCGATAGACCTCTCCCTTTTCTGAACCAAGAATAACCTTGATTGGATGTCCAATCCTTATCTCATACTCTAACAGGGCCTGCCTGCATGCGCCACATGGAGAGATAACCCGAGAAAGTTCGAAATCCTGAGGATGGGCTGCTATGGCAATGGCTTGTATTTCAGCATCAGGGTGCTGGGACATCACATAAAAAAGGGCCACCCGCTCTGCACAAAGGCCAGAAGGATAAGCCACGTTCTCTTGATTGTTTCCTGTAAAGACCCGGCCATCTGAAAGGGCAATGGCCGCACCTACTTTAAACCGTGAATAAGGTGCGTAGGCCTTCTTGAGGATGGCAGTTGCAGCTTTCAGTAAAGCTCTTTCCTCCTGAGGAAGTTGGGATATCTCCTCAAAGACGTCATATGAGAATTCTATGCTCCGCTTGGCTGACAATAGTTGCGATGGTCAATTATCTTCTGAGGCGGCCTTGGCCTCTGCGAAATTCAGCTTCAAAGTGAAGCGAAGTGTATTGGCCAAGGGATTCCTCTGTTGTGCAGCTATGAGATAGGAGAAGTCAAATGAGAACACATTGTATTTCACACCGGCTCCAAGGGTGAAATACTGCCTGGCACCTTTGGTAGGGTGCTCATAGAAGTAGCCTGCTCTGAGCGCGAATTGATCAGCATACCAGTATTCCAAACCTGTGGCAATATTTATTTCTCTGAGTTCCTCTCTGAAGACACTCCCTGGCTCTACCTCAACGGTACCATCTGCAAACTGTGTCACATTTCCAGGTGCGTCATTGAACGATCCGAATATTCCAGAGGCGACACCGACATTTGGATTCCGTCCTGAAGCCACCACGAATTCACCGTTGGCATCGGTGACCACTCCAGTGGAATCTTCAAGATATACAGGAATACTCGGAACAAGCAACTTATTGAAATCGGTAGTGAAGGTCAGTGTATTGAAATCGTCCAATTCCAGAGTCAATGCCGGGCCCACTCTAAGGTTCATAGGAATGAAATCCCTTTGAGCTGCAGACGTGTATGACATCTTAGATCCGATATTGGAGATATTGAATCCTGCGGAAAGAATCGCATCATACTCTCCAAGTCGGATATCATCGTTGGTATAATATCCTGACAGGTCTACCGCGAATGCAGTTCCTGGCCTGGATTCTCCTCCGGTATTGGATACCCCGCCTGTGAGATTGGAGTAAATGAATCTAGCTGCCATACCTCCTGCGAACCTCTCTGATAACTTGATCGAATACGCTCCGTCCAAGGCGAACTCAGTGGGCTCGAATAGCAGTGTATTAGTACCGAACTGATCTGTGAATTGGATTGAGCCTAGGCTGAAGAACCGCAGCGAACCTCCCACAGCTTGATTATCACCCAACTTCTTGAACCCGCTCAGATAGGCCAAATTCATATCCCTTACCAAGTTCCTCAGCCAAGGAGAGTAAGACAAGGATAGCTCCATGTCCTTCTCGGCAAAGGCCAATTTCGCTGCGTTCCAATGGATCGAATTGGCATCAGGAGAAATCGCTACTCCGGCATCCCCCATAGCTCCCGACCTCGTATCAGGTCCTATGAGGAGAAAAGGAACAGCCGTTGTAATGGTCTTGATGGCCGCATCATCAGTCTGTCCGATGATTTGTTGAGTACCAGTGACCTGCGCGCTGAGTGTAGGAAAGCCTAGGAAGGATACTGCGACAGTCAGGAGGATTAAAGGGCTACGTAGCATGTTCAAAAATTGGGGTGCAAATATACTTAAATTGGATGCGAGGTGTAAAGGGTCAAAGGATGACTAGTTTCTCGAATACCTCCTGCTTCTGACCTTGAGGTGTAACCACTTTAAGGCGGTACATGTAAACCCCTCTAGCGAGTCGGTCTCCATACTCATCCCGACCATCCCATGTCAGCGAATCTTGTTGCATGTCAGTGGCATCCATGAAACTGGAAATGGTCTTGACCAGCTTTCCACTCACGGTGAACACCTGGATCTGAACTTCCAAGCTCTCACAGTTCTTATTATGCTCAAAAAGAAAGCGTGTTGATGTGGTGAAAGGGTTAGGATAGTTCATTACCCTCTGAAGCACCAGGTCCTCATTGTTCTCCACCACGAAATCCAAAGTCTTTTCCGTGGAATTATTGTAGATATCCCAAACTTTAAAGGTCAACGTGTGAGGCCCTTCCTCAACCTGACTGAAGGGATAACGGACGACACCACTTTGATAAGAGTCCAAATCCGCTTCATAGAAATCATTGAGCACGATCTGCTTGGACGTGTTCTCATCTAAAATCACCGTGATGTCATGGCCTATTCCATTGCCAACGGTATTGACTCCATTGTCATCGAATATCTTAGCCAAGAGTATGGGAGTCTGGTTCGTGAGCCCACCATCCACGAAGCTCTCATCATTGAGGAATAGCTCTATTTGTGGCCCTTGATCGTCATCCGCGGCACTATCGTCTGTCCCTCCGACATAGAGGTCATCCTTAGAACCCTGTGCATCTGAATCACCAGATACCCCGTAGTAGTATATCTTTCCCTGTCCATTCTGATAACTGATGTCCTTGGGCACTACGAACTGATAACTAAACGCTCCGTTGGAGACCGTAGCCTTACCCTTATAAATGAGGTTGTCCCTGGACTGGTAGGTGAAAGCGTTATTGCCATCATTCTGCAAGGTCTGGATACTTTGTTCCTTATCGAACACAGAAGGTTCCACCTGACCATTGAAGTCCTCTAGGAGGTTTCCAAAAGCATCCTCTATATGTCCAACTACAGTCACCCTCTGAAGTGCCTTGATCGTGTCGATAGGATTACCAGCAATGTTGAGTACACTGTCTGTTCTCACGACCATTTCAGGATAATTGATGCGCAGCGCAGGATCACCGAGCAAAGAGAAGTTCAACTTATTCACTCCCGCAACACAGCCCTTAGTCACACGCATCAGATCTCCCATACGAAGCTCGTTGGGGAAGGTGAATTCATTTGAGTAATCAGCTGATTGCGGACAGGTATATTCTTCATCGTCCTTTCTCATAACAACATCATAGAACACCCGACTCAATTGGAAATTCTCGCCAGAGAAGACCAACCGCGTAGTGGTTAGAAGGCTTATAGCGCCACCATCAGGGTTCAAGAGGACCAACTCTCCAGCTGAAGTTCTCTCAGGGTCGTCATATCGAGAGAATTCGCAGGTCGCGGTAAATAGGACAGGGAGAGCATAAGCGTTAGTGAAATTCTGCACTGTAGGCACGTCCAGGATACGCTCGGCCGCCCAACCTATCTCACCACCATGCCCGGTATAACTCAGAATCAATGACCCTTCTTGAATAGATCTGCGGATATCATCTGCAGCCTGAGGGTAGCGCTCTACGCCCGAAGCAGCTTCTTGTTGGTAGGCATCGAGATAGATCTTCTTGATGATATAGTCCTTATCCACGTTGTTCATGATCTGGGCGACCTGATCCGCTTGGCTCATGTGGATGTTGCCATCCTCATCATCTCCAACGAAGACGACCCTGTTCCTCCAATCACCGAAAGCAGTGGTCAAATTGTCCTGGCACACACCTCCTATGACTCCAGTCGATCTGGAAACATAACGTTGTGCTTTAGAGAACATGGCCTCCGCCTCTATAATTGATTTCACCGGTAGTCGACCGATCCCGATATCAGGGGTGCCATTGGGGCCGTCCGATTCCAAGTCGTCCAGTAATCCGAAGTAATCATCGGTTATGTAGGACGATGTCAGACTATTGGACTCCTCAGATTGATAACTCAGAAGATATATCGAGCTTGCGGGATCCAGATTCCTTTGGATATTCTCTCCATCCCCTATCATCATGAGATAGTCGGGACGTTCCGCATCATCCTCACCTGCCCGGTCATAGAACATCTTCATGAACCATTTGACTGCAGTAATATCCGGCACACCTGAAGAGAATTCATTATACACCTCCTGTGGCTCTACAACCAACACGGTGAGACCTTCAGACCTATGCAACTCAGCAAATTTCTCAGCGGTGGGCCTGAACGGTGCAGCTGTGAGGATGACCATGTCCTGCTGATCAAGTGCATGCAGATCCTGATTGGGAATAGCCACAGCAGCGCCTGGCGTCAATAGATTAGATGTGTTGAAAAGGGCATATTGTCTTAATTCCATCGTCTCGGCTTTGAAAAAGGCCAAGTTCCCTTGTAAATCATAAGAGATGACCTTCGGAGAGGCTGGATCCGTAACATCCCAGATGAATTGATCTGGGACCATATTCTCTATTGTAAATCTTGAAATACCTGCATCGCCAAACGTCCTGCCATCCCGGAAGAGGAGCTGGGTACTCGTCCTTCTCAACCTTCTTCGAACATTGAAGGCCAAGAAATCCACCCAGCCTTCAGCATCAGGTGTTCCAGGATCGAAGGAAATTGTGACTGGAAGGTTTCCTGAAGAAGGATTGAACGACATGACGCTCTCCTTATGGCGTGCGACCACATAACTCCCTACCCCTTGGATACTGATGTTCTGAACGTTCCCATTACAAGAAAGACTGAAAAGACTCACATTGGATGACCCAATGGCGGCTGCAACCAAACGTGAACGCAGTTTGACCTCTTCATCAAGTTCCAAGTTCTCAAAATTGAACACAGAGCCGGAAAAACTAAGTGTACCGTCCAGTCCGAACTTCTCCCCTACCAACCTTCGTCCAGATTTGATGACGTTCTCCAAGTCATTCTCATAAAAACGGTAATCGTCAAAGGAGGTGATGTCTTGAACTGCGGCTTCAGTGATTATCGATGCAGCGTTCACTCTTGCTGGGGCATCGATCCCTATCCCGATAAAGCAATAGGCCAAGTCGCTGAAGTAGTGCTTGGTATGTTTGAACTCATTATCCAGAGCGGAATAATTCCACTCATGAGGTCCTTTGGCGTAAAAAATGAGTTGGTCCCCAGCATCGAAACTCCCATCCTCCCCCCCAAGAATCAAAGACTCTTTCAAAACAAGGTCATCTCCTCTTGGCACGCTGTTCTGGAAGGGAAGAATGCCCTCATCGTTACCATAGATGTTGATATCATCAGGGTCAAGACTGGCCATTTCCAAACCCAAAGACTGCAGGTAAGAGTAGGTGATGCGGTACACTCCATCTTGAGCTATCGGAATCCTGAACCATGACCCACTGGCCAATCTGCTGCTCTGGGCGAAATCCACCAAAGCTGATTTCGTGGCTCCTCTTATGGATTGTAT
>JAQCAN010000109.1 GCA_027621335.1 Bacteroidota bacterium | reverse complement strand
ACAATAGGAAAACCAAGAAGATGACTAAAATCTCACCTCCACTGATACCGAATAGAATGATCATATGCTTATAAAAAAGCCCAGCCAAAATTGGCTGGGCTCAAAGTTAGTGCTTTGTCTTGGTCCTGATATCAGGACGCTTTTTCATCCTTCGTTAGATCCACCACCAATGGGGTAGCAATACAAAGAGATGAATACGTACCGACCACAACACCCAGCATCAAGGCGAAAGTGAATCCTTTGATGCTATCGCTGCCGAATATGAAGATCATGAAGAGTACCATGAAGGTGGTCAATGAGGTGTTCACGGTTCGGCTCAAGGTGCTGTTCAATGCCGCATTGATAACGACCTGACGGCCTCCACCTTTACGCTCATTCAAGTACTCTCTGATACGGTCAAAGACGATCACCGTATCGTTGATGGAATATCCCACCACGGTCAGTATAGCCGCGATAAAGGCTTGATCGACCTCCAAAGAGAAAGGCAGGAGCCCTTTCAAGATAGAGAATAGCCCTAGGACCACCAATACGTCATGGGCCATAGCGATCAAAGCTCCCGCTCCGAACTGCCACCTCTTGAATCGGAAAGCGATGTACAAGAAGATGACCAAAAGTGCCATCAGTATCGCTTCGTAAGAGCTGGTCTTGAAGTCATCACTTATCGTAGGGTCCACTTTCTTGGATTCTACGTTGTCCTGATCAAAAGTTCCGATGCCTTTAAGACCATCCACAAGAGCCTGATCCACACGAGCATCAGCATTATCAGCATTATCGTTGATCAAGAAATCAGTGGTGATCTTCACCTTTTCTCCTGAAGTTCCTATGGCCTTTACCTCAACAGATGCCTTTGCCCCGGCATCATCAACAAATGCTCCGGATAGTGCCTCTCTGATATCCTGAGGATTGATCTTCTCATTGAAAGCAATCTCATACGTGCGTCCACCTGCGAAGTCTACTCCAAGGTCCAAGCCTCTTGTGAATAAGGAGAGTACTCCTGCGATGACCAGAACACTTGAAATACCGTAGAAGATTTTCCGCTTTCCAACCCAATTGTAAGACACATTGCTGAACCAGTTCTTGGTGAAGTTGCTGAAGAAGGTGATAGGCTTCTTTTTGTCCAATCGGTAAGAGAACACCAGCCTGGTGATAAAGATCGCTGAAAAGAGGGATGTGAAGATACCTATGATCAAAGTCGTAGCGAATCCTTTGATAGGTCCGGTTCCGAAGAAAGCGAGTACCAAGGCCGTGAATAAAGTGGTCACGTTGGCATCTATGATGGCCGAATATGCTTTTTCATATCCTTTACTGATGGCCGCATTCACTCCGGCTCCGGCTCTAAGCTCTTCCTTCACACGTTCGAAGATGATAACGTTCGCATCCACCGCCATACCGATGGTGAGGATGATACCCGCGATACCAGGAAGTGTCAGCGATGCTCCTATGGATGCAAGTGCTCCGAATAGGAAGAACATGTTGGCCACCAGGGCTATATCAGATACCAGTCCAGCTCCTCGGTAATAGAAGAACATGTAGAAGAGGATCATCACCAAAGCAATGATAAAGGACATCAGTCCCTTGTCGATGTTCTCCTTACCCAATGAAGGTCCTATGATTTGCTCATCGACAATGTTAGCTGGAGCTGGAAGTGCTCCTGCCTTGAGCAGATTGGCCAAATCGATTCCCTCACGGAGGGCATCCTCCCTGTTCTCACCTCCAACTGTGATTTCACTGTTTCCACTGGGAATCTCTTCATTCACTGACGGTGCAGAGTAGACCTGTTCATCAAGTACGATGGCAATGGAGCTCTTAGGATTTGTACTAGCCGCTTCAGCCGTCATGTTCTTCCACACTTTGGCACCTTCTGAATCCATCTGCATGAAAACGACCACCTGACCATTGGCCTGACGGAAGTCCTGACGAGCATCAACTATAGCGTTACCATCCAAACGAGGTTTTCCATTACGTGTAGAGACTTTAAGGCCATAGAGTGAGAATTGTCCAACTTCATTGGACTTGGCAGACCATCTGAACTTGATCTTATCCGATGGAGGCAGAAGATCACTGATCGCTGGATTGCTCAAAAGTTCATTGACCCTTGCGGTATCTTCTTTGGCAGCAAATCCAAGTTCAGCGCGCGGAAACAATTGGAATCCACCAGCTTCAGTCCTTCCTATGTTGAACTGCATGACAGAACCAAGTGGGCTTCTTTTCTTCAAGTCCTCATCACTGAGTTCCTCTTCAGGAGTAGTCAGGGAATCCTCACCGGCCAATAATTCGTCTACAGCATCGTCTGCTGTTTCAAGTGTAGAGTCCACGACAGCTTCAACAGCATCCGCTGCATCAGCAGAAACTGAGGTCGAGTCTGATTCCGTTTGAAGGTCAGGAAATAATGCTTCGCTCAGCTTGGCATCAGCTTGGAGAAGGACGTTTCCTATTTCAATGTTACCATACACCTCCCAAAACTCTAAGTTGGCCGTGCTCTTGAGGAGCTTTCTGACCCTCTCCTTATCCTTGGCGCCTGGAAGCTCTACTAGAATCCTGTCCGAGAACTGCTGCCTTTGGATTGTAGGCTGGGTCACCCCGAACTTATCGATACGGGTGCGCAGGATCTTCTCCGTATTGGAAACTGCGGCCTCGGCCTCATCGCTAAGTATCGTGAGTATCTCATCATCCGAGCTATTCGCTGGGAACTTGGCTTTGTTATCTCTGTTATGGAACACTTGCCATAACTTTCCTTGTTCATTGTTCTCAGACCAAGCCTGACCAAAAAGCGTGATAAAGTTATCGGTGCTGCTCGCCTGTAGGTCCTTAGCGCGAGTTATGGCCGCCCTGAAGGTTTCGGACTTGTTGTTATCCGCCAAATTGATGACCATGTCAGGAACCGAGACCTCCAAGGTGACGCTCATCCCTCCTTCCAAGTCGAGGCCCTTCTTGATCTCCTTGGACTCACAGTCATAATAGGTATCCCCAAAGAGCGGGAAGAGTTTCTCATTTCCGTGTTGACGGATGTACTGACTCTCGTAGTAATCGAATTCAGCATCCTTGTCCACTAGCCCTCCTTCGGCTACTTGAACTATGGAGTCCAACTTGAATGTAGCGTATTCCTTCGCCTTACTTTCAAAGCTGGAGGTGAAGTAAGAAAAAGACAATTGGTAAAGACAAGCTACTGCCAAAAGGATGGTGAAGGTCAGTATTGCACTTCTGTTCTGCATATCAATGCGTGTTTTAAGATCGCAAAGAGGCGTGAAAATTCAGGCCTCAATTAATTGGTTATTAGTGTTTTACATCTGCTCCAAACCACTTGGGAAACCCCTTTTTCAAAGCAGGTCGCAAATATAGACTTTCTACCTATTCGACTCAACGGGTGTTATTCTTAGTCCTTTGAGCATCATTCCTTCGGCTCAACTCATCTAAGGCTTAGGGTGATGTTACCTTTGCCTGTACTTTATAATATGTCCATGCGCATCATTTTGATTCTTTTCCTACTCGGTCCGCTCACCGTCTCCGCGCAACTAGAGTTCTACCGAAGCAATGGTCTTACGGTTACAAGAAACGGTGAAATACTTGACTATGCATGGTCTGGAGGACTGAATTCCTCCCAATGGTCGCCAATAGACCTGAACAATGACGGTGTAGATGACCTGTTCATATATGACCGTTCAGCCAGGACCTTCAATACCTACTTGGCCAATCCATCGAATTCCAAATATGAATTGGTGTTCGACTATGCAAACGCCTTTCCTCCTGTTCGGGATTGGGTCCTATTGAGGGATTATAACTGTGATGGGAAGAACGATATCTTCACCTATACTCCGGGTGGCATAAGGGTCTACAAGAATACGTCCCAAGGGTCTTCTGTCTCTTTCGAACTGAAAGAACCCATTCTTCTTTCTTTCTACGATTTCGGTTCCACCCCATATTACAGCAGTATCTACATGAGTAATGTGGACATTCCATCCATTGATGATTTTGATGGAGATGGGGACTTGGACATCCACACCTTCACCTTGGCAGGACAAACAATCGAGTTCCATGAGAACCTCTCTGCGGACATAGGCATTTGTGATAGTCTGGCTTTCGTTCTTGAAAACCGCTGCTACGGAATGGCTGGGGAGGATGCCATCAGTCCTAACATATATATAGGTCAGGAGTATCTGGATGGCAACTTCTGCACCTTCAATGTGCCCGACCCTGAAGAAGGTCCCAAGTCCATGAAAAACGGAGGAGCGCACAGCGGATCGACCCTTTGCGCCTTTGATTATGACAATAATGGCCAAAAAGACCTTCTCCTAGGTGATATCACTGCTGAGGATATGACCCTAATCTATATCGAAGATCGCGGCATTCTCCCCGATAGCGCTACCTCAAAGGAAGTCGGCTTTCCTATAGCTGATATTCCGATTGACATGAAAGTTTTCAATGCCGCCTTCTATGTTGATGTCGATATGGACGAAGTGAATGATCTTATGGTCTCTCCTGGAAACGCTACAGAAAGTGAGGATGTGGATTGCACGTGGTTCTACAAGAACAATGGAACCAATGAGGCTCCTGTCTTCAATTTACAGAGTACCGGTCACTTCCAAAACGACATGATCGACATGGGTACAGGCGCCTTCCCGAGACTGGTGGACGTGAATGCTGATGGAAGATTGGATTTGATCGTTTCCAATAGAGGATTTTATCAAGAAGACGGAACCTTCTCAGAAGCGGTATACGCCTTCATTCAATCAGGTCCAACAGAGTCCCCGATATTCGATCTGCAAGAAGAAGATTTCCAAGGACTTGGGGCCTTAGGTTTTGGAGGACACATCGTCCCTTCCTTTGGAGATATGGACAATGATGGAGACCAGGATATGTTCCTAGGCGATGGAGATGGTGAATTACATTATTTCGAGAATACAGCAGGTCCTGGTCAGGCTATGGTCCTTGGACCATATGTCACTTTGCAGGCCAACGGGAACGATCTGGACCTAGGAGCCAACCTGATTCCTCAGATCTTCGACCTCGATCAAGATGGCCTACTGGATCTAATGGTCGGTGAACGCAATGGACATGTCAATTACCTTAGGAATCAAGGCACAGCTGAGGTCTTCAATCTGGTCTTGGTAGAAGATACCATCGGAAATCTATTGACCGACTTGGATGGAAATCAAGTGGGGTACAGTGCCCCTTGGTTCTTTTTGAATGAGGAAGGTGGGGTCTCTGGGCTCTTCGGAACGGAACATGGAGCCGTCTACTATGTGGCCGATGTAGACCCTGATCCTACCAGTACTTGGATCATTACGGATAGCGCAGCCTTCGGTATCATGAATGGCGTGAGAGCCTGTCCAGTTCTGGTAGACATCAATTCTGATGGACTTCCTGACATTATCAATGGCAACTTGAGCGGTGGTCTTGGCCTATATCTGGGGGGTACCCCTCCTGTCGGATTAGAGGAAATACCGTTGGACCTCCCCTTCTCCTTGGCCCCGAATCCCGCCTCCGGAATCATTCATCTGCGCGCCAATCCAAGTACATCTTCCACTTATGACATTATTATCATGGATATGATGGGCAGGATGGTCTACCATGAGTCCAGACCTTCAGAGGCTCTGATGGATTATATCTTGGATGTCTCATTCTTGAGTTCAGGAACCTACATTATCGTGCTGACCTCAGAAGAGTCTCAGGGCATGGCCCGTTTTGTCAAAGAATGAATTCTGAACTGCCGACCCCATTGGTCTTGTATGATGGTGAGTGTAAATTCTGCCATTGGTGCACGGACTTCATAATACAGCATGAATCATCCTCCACCTTGAACTTTGCTTGGCTCCAAGGTGAATTGGGCACACGAATCAGGGAGGAGCATCACGTTCCAACTTCATTGGATAGCATCCTTTATCTGGATGAAACTGGGCTTTACACCAAGAGTGCTGCAGCGTTCAGGATTGCCCCCTTCCTGAGCCCCCCATCCAGGTGGATCAGCCACCTCTCTCTTCTCCCCCTCTCTTGGACAGATGCCATATATGACCTCATCGCCAGATACCGAAAAAAAATAATGGGCAGCACCTCAAGTTGTGTGGTGCCCAATACAGATTCTGAACGATTCTATTGAACCCTTAGAAGAGGTTCATCGCATCCAATGCCTTCATGACGTCACGGACGTGCTCAGCTGATTCCTGAAGAAGTTTCATCTCAGCGTCATTCAACTTTAGCTCGATGATCTCCTCAATTCCATTCTTACCCAACTTGACTGGAACCCCTAAATAGATTCCTTTCATGCCATATTCTCCATTGAGCATTGCACATACTGGGAAGATCCTCTTTTGATCGCGGACGATGGCTTCCACCATCTGGGCGGCTGCTGCACCAGGAGCATAATATGCTGAAGTGCCGAGAAGATTGACGATCTCTCCTCCACCCGTCTTTGTGCGATCCACAATAGCTGTCAAACGCTCCTCTGAGATGAGTTCAGTCACAGGAATTCCGCTGACCGTTGTATACCTAGGAAGTGGCACCATGGTATCACCATGACCTCCCATCAAAACAGCTTGGATGTCCTTAGGAGAGCAATTCAGCTCCATGGCCAAGAAAGACCTGTAGCGCGCAGTATCTAGGATTCCAGCCATTCCAAATACCTCTCGGCTGTCCTTTTTTGCTGTCAAATAAGTCGCATAGGTCATGACATCCAGAGGATTGGAGACACAGATCAACTTCGCCTTGGGCGAGTGCTTGACCACATTCTCAGCCACTGACTTCACTATTCCTGCATTGGTTGCAATGAGGTCATCCCTACTCATTCCTGGCTTCCTAGGAATCCCAGAAGTGATGACCACCACATCAGATCCGGCAGTCTTGGTGTAATCGTTGGTGCTTCCTATTGTTCGGCTATCATATAGATTGATAGGCGAGGTCTCCCAGATGTCCAAGGCCTTGCCTTCAGCATACCCTTCTTTGATGTCCAAAAGGACTATTTCATTGGCGATTTCTCTGTGCGCCAGCACATTAGCACAGGTTGCTCCAACATTTCCTGCTCCGACTACGGTGACTTTCATTTCGAACTGTGGGTATTGCGGGGTTATGACTTTGAAACGCGGTGGCGAAGGTAAATCTTCTAAGCGAGGAAGCAAGGAGAAACAAAGTCCGTTTGGATAATTGCATATCTTCAGCCGGTCTGTGAAAGACCACCCCTCCTTAACCAAAAAACATTTAAGAGAGTAAGGCAACCAAAACCCCGATCTCTCGTCCTAACAATGAAAGCTGATAAGTCCTTATATCTCAAATGGGTAGATGGATGTCTGTCAGACGACCGAGAGTCGCAGCGACAGCTCTATAAGACGTTCCATGGAAAGATGCTCTCTATTTGCATGCGTTATGCAAAGGATAGGGATGAGGCAAAAGACATTCTACAGGATGGATTTATCAAGGTCTTTCAAAGCCTTGGAAAATTCAACCGCGAAGGTTCTTTGGAAGGTTGGATAAGAAGAATTGTTGTCAATACGGCTATTGACCGCATAAGGAAGGACAAACGCTCTGCTGTGATGTCAAATAGTGAGGACCTCTTGGATGAAGGCATCCAGGATGAAGTCATTGTGGAAGATGAAAGGATGAATCTAGACATGAAAGATGTCATCACAGCTATGCAAGACTTGTCTCCAGGATATAAAGCGGTCTTCAATCTCTATGTAATGGAGGATATGACACATAAGGAAATCGCTGAGCAACTTGGCATCAGCGAGGGCACTTCAAAATCCAATCTAGCAAAGGCGAAATTGAATTTGAGAAAGACATTGTTAGAGAATATTAATAAGTAAGGAGCTGATGGCTAATAAGTTAGATTTGTTCGAGTTGAGTCTCAAGAGGGGATTGGAGAACGCGGTGGAACCTTGGAATGAGGCCGATTGGAATGACATGGAAACCCGTCTC
>JAQCAN010000108.1 GCA_027621335.1 Bacteroidota bacterium | reverse complement strand
TAAGCGCAATCTGGTCTCATTGAGGGAAGAGATGAGCTTGGTCAAAGACCATCTGGACCTGGAGAAGATCCGCTACGAAGAACGACTGGACATACGGTATCACCTAGACCCATCCTGCATGGACATTCTGATTCCCCCCATGACCCTTCAAACTCTGGTCGAAAATGCCATCAAACATGGCATCTCAAAACTTTCCAAAGGTGGATTGATCAATATCTCTATTGGGTGCAAAGGGGATCTTGTTGAGATCCTCATCGAGAACACAGGAAATGTATCCAACAAAGATGCCTCCAGCATGGGCATTGGAATGCAGAATGTCAACAGACGGATGGACCTCATCTACGGAACGAACTTTCAACTCCAACTCGAACAGATCGACCCCGATACCGTTCGAGCAACTTTAGAACTACCTAAAACAAATCGACTATGAGAGTAATGGTAATCGATGACGAACGTTTGGCCAGGAAAGAACTGACCTCACTCCTCTCTGAATATGCCCATCTGGATGTCATTGGAGAAGCGGCCGATGCAGATGAGGCAAAGAAGAAGATTGAGACCCTTCATCCTGAGCTTATATTCTTGGATATCCAAATGCCTGAGAAAGACGGCTTCCAGCTTTTGGCCGAATTGGACTATGTCCCTAAGGTCATCTTCGTAACCGCTTATGATGAATATGCATTGAGGGCCTTTGAGGTCAGTGCATTGGACTACCTGATGAAGCCCGTGAATCCTGAACGGCTCGATGAGACCTTGAAACGTCTCACGGAGGAGGAACCCGGCATTGAGAGCGCAGTGGACCTCACCCGCAAGAACCGCTTGGACCAAGAGGATCAGATCTTTCTGAAGGATGGGGAAAAGTGCTGGTTCGTCAGTTTGAATGAAGTGAGCCGATTCCAGTCGGAGGGCAACTATGTCAGGGTCTTTTTCAGAAATCACAAACCCATGATATTGAGGTCTTTGAATACACTGGAATCCATTCTTGAGCCGCGTTCATTCTTCCGGGTGAATAGGCGTTTCATCGTCAATCTCAGGTGGATAGACAACGTGGAGAACTGGTTCAATGGTGGCTTGATGGTCACGTTGAAGGATGGAACGGAGATCGAGGTCTCCAGACGTCAGGCTGCCAAGTTCAAAGAGTCCATGAGCCTTTAGCAGAATAGTACTTTTGCACGCTCAATCTTGATTCCATGCAAAAACTGAATTCTGCATTACTGATCCTACTGCTTATGGCGGTGGCCTATCTGTTCGCCACAAGACCCAAAGCTGAAACACCTCACTCATTCCAGGATGCTGAGCCTATGCTCGTGCAGCCCAAGGATTCGTCTGACGTGGACCATGATGGCCAGATTGCGTATATCAATGTGGACTCATTGAACCAGAACTACAAGTTCCTTCAGGATAAGAAAGAACAACTCAAACAGGAAGAGGCCAACTTGGAACGCAAACTCAGGAATAAAATGAGCACGGCCCAAAAGCGCTATGAAGAGTTGAACCAGGCGGCTTATAAAATGACCGAATCACAGATGGTGGCGGCCCAAGAGGAATTGGAGAGACTTCAAGAGGATATTCAGCGCTATCAAGAGCAGCTTACAAGCGACCTGTATAGCTTGGAATCCTCTTTACAGAATGAGCTGAATACACGCATCTCCACGTTCCTTGAGGCCTATAATGAGAATAAGGGTTACGACTACATCCTGGGCTACCAGATGGGAGGTCAGGTTCTTTTGGGCAAGGAAGCCTTGAATATCACCAACGTAGTGGTGGACGGGCTCAATGCAGAATACGCCAAGGAGAACAGCACACCTGGTAAATAATTCACCCGATAATATAGACCTGCTGTGTGGCGCGGGTCACGGCTGTATACAGCCACCTCCAATAGTTTCTATCCAACATCTCCTCCGTCAGATAGCCCTGGTAGATGATGACCACCGGCCATTGTCCCCCTTGGGCCTTATGGCAGGTCACAGCATAGCCATATTTCACTTGAAGGGCATTGAAATAAGGATCCTTGCGCAGCGCCTGAGAAAGAGCTCGCCCACTATGATCCATAGCTAGGTCCGTTTTGACCGATGCATAGAGGGCTTGACTTTTCTCCTCACTAAGGCTCGCACTGTCCTCATCCAGCACGTCCAAAATGATTTTGCAATCCAATATCGGAGTGTCAGGCTGGTCCAAGAATCTAAGCCCAGCATCTGTGAAGTGCCCTTCATAGATCTGCTGAGCAGAGCTATAGTGCTGTAGCTCGACCATCTCTCCATTAGCGATGAACGGCATCTCTATACCCTCTCCCATCCATAGGTAATTGTTCCTGACTACCATGAGGGTTGCCTTCGCCGGAACCTACTCATCATAATAGAAGACCCTATTCCTGATCTGGTGATTGAAAGAGTTCGCGTCCTTGTTGGATCGGCAGATGACCTTGACACCTTCCACTCCATAACGGTCATAGCAGGACTGAAGTACATCAGGCAAGTCAATAGGTGAGAGCGTTCCTATATCAGGTCTCTCTGGCAAGGGTATAGGAGCTTTATCTGGGGCTTCCTCTAATATACGTTCCCTGATACGCGTAGCATAGTCTAGGACTCCAGAACCTTCTGCTTGTCTCACCACCTCATCTAGAATGCGCTCGGCCACCAGCAAACCATACCTGTGCTTCATGGCCTCCAAGTCCATGGCGGGGCTTTTATCCAGATGGACCGGTGGCAACTGAGCCTCATCCCCGATGAGGAGGAGCCGACAACCTGGGGCTGAGTAAACATGTTCCAAAAGATCCTCCAACAGGTCTTGCCCCAGCAGGCTGGCCCCATCCCCTATCATGGAGGCCTCATCCACGATGAAGACGAGATTCTTCCTTCTATTGGGTGCCAGAACGAACGTTCCCATCCCTGAGCTCGGATCCTGAAGCCGCTTATAGATGTGCTTATGGATTGTAAATGCGCTGCGCTGGGTATAGGACGAAAGGACCTTGGCCGCTCTGCCGGTGGGAGCGAGACAGACATAGGGGATTCCAGATTTCTCCAGAGTGAGCACCATGGATTTCATTAAACTGGTCTTACCTGTACCCGCGTAGCCTTTGAGCAGAAAGGCACATCGTTCCTTATCACTGGCCAAGAACCTACCGAGGGCAACAATGGCCTTAGACTGCCCAGAAGTGGGCTCGAAGGGCAATCCCTTCTCCAAGTCCTGAGCGAACTTTTCCGATTTTTCCATTCTTCAGGCCTCATCAACGTGAGGGGCTTAGACACGCCTAGATGGGCCTGTAAATCTCTACAAATCGATTAAAACAAAAGTGTAGATTTGTGCGTCATACATTAAAAAGATGGAAAAAAAGTTGAAGGGTATTTTGAGGCTATGGTTCCCTGCTTTATGCATAATCGGTGGCACTATAATTTTGATTGCGGCTGTAGGTCCTAATAATCAGAATGGCAGTGTCATGCTTGGAGCGGCCGCCATCTTGATAGTCGGTGTGGTCTCTTTGCTCTATCTCCTTGATAAGGTCAACAAACCACTTCGACTGGTATTCACCGTATTGTTCGCCCTTGGAGCGGCCTATATGGTGTTCGCAAATTGGACTTCGATCAATAGCGAGATCGAATACAAGAAGAAGGCCACTCTGGTCAAGGCTGAGACCATTCAGGCCCTTAAGGATATCCGGAGCGCTGAGGAGGCCTATGTCAAGGTCAATGGACTCTATACGCAGGACCTGGATGAATTGGTCAACTTCGTCAAGACCGGAAAACTTCCTGAACTTAAGAAGATAGGAGCCATTCCTGACTCCATAGGTTCGGAGGAAAAGGCTCGAGAACTTGGAATGGTGATCAAAATGCCAGAAGGCATGACCGATGCACAGGTGAAGGCTGCTGGTCTCATCGTTCGGGACACAGTCTATATCCCTGTGATGGAGTCCGCGTTCACAAATGATATCGCCATGGCAGCTCGGAAATTCCCATTCGATGTGGATAAGATGGTTTACGCGCCTAATTCAGGGAAAAAGTGGATTGCCGAAGCCACCACTCGAATGATCGGAGGGGTTACCAAACCTGTCCTTAAGATCACCGATCCTGAACCCTTCGATAATTCGGAAGCACTCACTATTGGTTCCTTGGAAGACGCCCATTTGAATGGCAACTGGAAGGAAGACTGACGATATTCTAAAAGCCCTTTCGACTTCCAGACCTGAACAATCCGAATTGGTCATAGTCCTGAGAATGGAGACTGCGACCATCTGTGCATTTCAGAATGCATCTAGTAGCGCAGATCACATTCTGAATTTTCCTACGGCCGAATTGAACACAACCTTGGAGGCCTTCCAAGTGAGCGGAAAGGACTTTGATGATGTCACAGTCTTCTTTACGGATATCGAGTCCACCTTGATGCCTATCGCCTTGTCTTCAGAAGAATGCAGTAAGGACTATCTCAACTGCTTGTATCAAAGAGAGCTGGGCTCAGTCCTCTCCAACCAAAGCAGCCTGATGGGGATGGAGGTGATCTACACGTATTCAAAAGAGTGGCATGAAAAGATGCTATCCATGTTTCCACAAGCTCATTTCCATCACATCAGCGAGCTTGTCATCTTAGCTACAGCTTCCACACTTCAGCATCATGGCGACTATGTCCTGCATGCTCATCTGGAAGAGGAGCATCTTTTCGTAATGACCTTCAAGGGCAAGGATCTTGTCTTTTTCAACACATTTCCTGTGAAGGGCGAGACGGACGTCCTATATTTCATCCTTCACAGTATGGACAGCTTGGGAATCGACTACCAGGTAGCTGCCGTTCAGCTTTCAGGCTATCACAAGAACATGAAAAGCGTGACCCATCTTCTGAAGTCCTATTGTCCTCAAGCCCAAATGCCTAGGCCATCCGATTGGGAGGATGACCTTGAACATGTTCTGTCAAAACACAGGCTGTGCGCATCATAGGAGGTTCCAGAAGGGGCAAGGTTCTACCGGCTTTCGATAAATTGAATCTGAGGCCTACTACCGACTTCGCCAAGGAGAGCCTATTCAATATCCTTCAGAATAAAATAGACTTGGATGGATGTCGCTTTCTGGATCTCTTCGCGGGAACAGGTGGCATAAGCTATGAGCTAATGTCAAGGGGGGCTGAAGGCGGCATCATGGTGGATATCTCGAACGGCTCATTTCGATATCGCGAAAAGGTGTTGGACAGCCTCCCCTGGCCAAGCCTTAAGAACCGTAGGGCAGACGTGTTCCAATATGTCAAGAACTGCGAGGAGACCTTCGACCTCATCTTTGCAGACCCCCCTTATGACATGAGTAATCTGGTGGAATTGCCAGACCTCATATTCCAATACGGGCTGTTGAAACCTGCTGGTCTATTCATCTTGGAACATCCTGAAAGCCATACCTTTGGGAAAGCCCCATACTTCTTGGAACATAGAAAATACGGAGCAGTCCACTTTTCATTCTTCCAAAACGAATCCTCATGAGACGAGCGGTATTTCCTGGTTCATTCGACCCGTTCACCAAGGGACATGACTATCTAGTGAGGCGCGCCATGGTCCTCTTCGATGAAATCCTCGTTGCTGTGGGCACCAATACGAGCAAACAGTCGATGTTCTCCATCGAGGATCGACTTTCTATGGTGAAGTTGCTTTATAAGGATCACCCAAAAGTAAAAGTCATGCCTTTAGAGGGATTGACAGTGGATTTCTGTAAAGTCCAGAATTGTCAATTCATACTGAGAGGACTGCGAGATGGAAAGGATTTCGATTATGAATCGAGCATCGCTCAGATGAATACCAAGATGTCCCCTGATTTGGAAACCATATTCCTCTTGACTGACCCTGACCTCAGTGCCATCAGTTCGACCATCCTGAGGGAGATCCTCCGCAATAAGGGTGATGTGAGCGCGTTCCTTCCGGAAGGCATGCCTTTTGTACATCCTTTCACATGACCTTGATAAAAAGGAGTTTTATTCTTTGCCTATTCACTATTCTTTGGTCCATCAACTACGCCCAGTGGACGACCATAGAAGGTGATGCGCCTGCCTATAAGGGTAAAGAGATGCTGGCCTTTGGCTACACTGACTTCATCAGTGACCGAATGGAATGGCTCGGACGCACCACTGTCGATAGCAGCGGCCATTTCCTCCTGAAGATCTCCTGCGATGAGATACGATACATTGGTCTCAGAACGGATCACGTCACCGGCTTCATGTACATCTCCCCTGATGCGAGCTACACCATAGAATTCCCCGTGCCTTCAGACGGGGTCAGCATCACCTTCAATGACAGGGCTCAGACCGATATCCTCTTCAAAGACTTGGGCTTGGAGGATATCAACTCATTGATCATCGACTTCAACGAACGCTATGAGGGCTTTTTTGCCCAGAACTACCAACTCCTTCAACGCTTATTCTCCCCCAGCAATAGGGCCAATGACGTGGATTCAATAGCTTCTTCGGCAAGAAGCCCCGCTATAGGTGGGATGGGCCAACTGATGGAGCGCATGGAGTCCTTTATCGTTCTCATGGATGCCGTCTACAAGGAATTTGACAATGCCTATTTCAAAACCTACAGGAAAGCGTCTTTGGGAGACCTTTTGATGAATGGCCGTCTGGATGATCGGAGAGCCTTCTATGATCGCTTCATTGCACCCGTGGAATTCAATTCGCAGCATAAGGCACAAAGTGAATTAGAGCAACGATTCTTCGAAGATTACTTCTTGAATTTCGCACGAACCAGAGAAGATGAAACCTTAGCTGAGATTCTCAATCAACGAGGGAGCTATGCTGATCTGTTCGAACTCCTTGGTAAAGACGATTTCCTCGCGGATCCTTTTAGGCGAAATCGTACGATCGTATCCGCTATTTCAGAAGTGTGGAGCAACAAGTCCATGCAGAAACATCGTTTGGCCTCTATCTTGGATAGCCTTGGACATCGTTCTTGGGATTCTGAGAGCAGACGTCTTGGTCTTAATGCACTCTATGTCCTTTCCTCAATGGATGATGGTTTCCCTGCCTATGATTTCAAATTGACGGACCAATTCAATGAAGGCCTCTCGCCTTCTGGATTCAAAGGAAAGCCTATTGTGCTGGAATTCTGGGCCTCTTGGTGCACTGCTTGTGATAAAGAGAGGGCTATTTTTAGTGCCTTGGCGGATGCCTATCAGGGGAGGATCCAATTCATTTCCATCAATATGGATGATGCTCCCATGAAGGAGAACATATCAGCGGGGCCCATCCTTCATGGACATGGAATAGACGACCCCACTCTTAAGGAGGTCTATCATGTCATGACCTTACCTCAATATACATTGATCGATAGGGACGGCCTGATTTATGATGCGTTCACCATGTCCCCTAGTGCAGGTCTAGAGGCCTATCTGACTGCATTGACCGGGGATGAGGCCAAGCCATACAAGCCTGTAGTCGGCAGTAAAGAGAACTGAATCAGCCATTTATCACAATTAAAGGTCCTGAAAATGACATACTACGTAACTTAGAAGAATAGGTCTCGTTGTAAAGATTGATATGAAACACATCACAGATATGACACGCAGAATATTGTTGGCCTTGATGGCCTTGGCCTTCCTTCCCTCAGTCTTTATGGCGCAGGATGACACTCAAAAACACCTGCAGAGCTTCAATGCTCTTGTGAATCATATCAATGAACTCTATGTAGATTCAGTCAACCCACGTAAATTGATTGAAGACGCCATGGTACACATGTTGGAGGAATTGGATCCTCACTCGGTGTACATCCCAGCTGAGGAATTGGCTGAAATGAATGAACCGTTGAAAGGTAATTTTGATGGGGTGGGCATCCAGTTCAACATTCTGAAAGATACCATTTTCGTAGTCTCCCCTATCTCAGGTGGACCTTCGGAGAAAGTGGGCATCATGGCGGGTGACCGAATAGTGCAGGTGGAAGAGGAGAATGTAGCAGGTATCGGTATCAAGAACAGCGATGTACAGCGCTTGCTAAAAGGCCCTAGAGGC
>JAQCAN010000107.1 GCA_027621335.1 Bacteroidota bacterium | reverse complement strand
ATGAACCCGAAGGGGGAATTCCCTCGGTCGAATCCAGGTACGATCTCCCCGTTGCGCTCGGCCGCTACAATGAATCCCTTGGCCTTGTAATCCAGGGCTTCCTCCAAGGTGGACACTGGAATGATGTCCTTCACTCCATAATCGAAGGCCGTACAGATGGCAGAGGTCGCCCTGAGCACATCGATGATGACCGTGATGGCGTTATACTCCTTGTATAGATCATACTTGTCTGGTGAGATACAGACTTCTACATGGGGGAAACTTGATCTTGGGCTCATGATCCTTGAGTGATGAATGGCGGTCTGACCACAATGGCCTTTATTTCCTTATCTCTGATGGCTATACCTATTTCCGTGCCTTTCTTGCAGAACTCGCTCTTGACGTATCCCATACCTATGCCTTTGTTCAATATTGGACTTTGAGTTCCAGAAGTGACGTGTCCGATGACTTTCCCGTTCATATCGGTGATCTCATATCCATGTCTAGGAATGCCTCTTTCCATCATCTCAAAGCCGACCAGCTTACGATCAGTGCCTTCCGTCTTCTGCTTCTGAAGCAAGTCCTTGTCAATAAAGTCCTTGGTGAATTTAGTGATCCATCCGAGACCAGCCTCTATGGGAGAGGTCGTGTCGTCAATGTCGTTTCCGTATAAGCAGAATCCCATTTCAAGGCGAAGGGTGTCTCTAGCCGCCAATCCTATTGGAACGATTCCTTCTTCTCTACCTACTTCCATAATGCGGTGCCAGACGGATTCAGCGAACGTATTGGGTACATACACTTCGAAACCCCCAGCTCCTGTATAACCTGTTGTGGAGATGAGCACCATTGGACAGTCAGCAAAGGGTGTGTACATGCACGTATAGTAAGGCATAGCTCCCAAATCGGCATCTGTCAGATTCTGGAGCACCTTGGTCGCCTTGGGACCTTGCACGGCAAATAGGGACATACGGTCAGATACGTCTTCCATCTTCACATCTTCTGTTGCATGGGACTTGATCCAGTCCCAGTCCTTCTTGATGTTGCTAGCATTAACCACCAAGACGTACTCGCCTTCCCTGGTGTGGTAGACCAATAGGTCATCCACGATACCGCCTTTTCCATTGGGCAAGCAGCTGTACTGTACCTTTCCGATTTCGAGCACTGAGGCATCGTTGGAGGTCACCTTTTGAATCAGGTCCAGTGCTCCAGGCCCTGTGAGCACGAACTCGCCCATATGGGATACATCGAAGATGCCCACACCTTCCCTCACGGCCATGTGCTCCTCTTTCACCCCTCTGTATTGGATGGGCATGTTGAAGCCGGCAAACTCCAGCATCTTGGCACCTAGGCCCTCATGGATATCATTCAGTTGAATCTTCTTCATAGTCGTTCTTGGCTTGATTCGAAATCGAAAGGCAGCAAAAGTACTGCTTCCAATTCTCTTCATTCTTATGCTGTGGAGCTTACATTCGTGGACGAATAAGAATGGCTTGATCAGAGTCTCCACGACCTCCATGGCCAGACAACCGGCTGGACCTATAGGTATCAATGGTCTTTTTCAAGCATTTCTAAAAAACAAGAGCATTTCAGCTTATGAAAGTCAGTACAAAGATCCATGTCAGATTCTCGGACATTGATGTGATGGGTCACGTGAACAATGCCATTTATCTCAGCTATTTCGAACAAGGAAGAATGGGATTCTTCAATGAATCTGTAGGTATCAAGTGGGATTGGAGAACCAATGGTATAGTTTTAGCACACAATGAGGTAGACTACTTGCACCCCATTCTACTCAATGATAAGCCAATAATCGATACCTGGTTGGAAAGCGTAGGTGAGAAAAGCCTGACGTTCATGTATGATCTAAATGATGGAAAAGGCAAGACTTTTGCCAGAGGAAAGTCCGTTTTGGTCAGCTATGACTACGAGACTCAGCGATCCAAGACCGTTCCAGAGCAATGGCGGGCTCTCGTGAACAAGCCTTAACTTTACATTCCTTAGGTAGAACCTGCTATGACAAAAGACAACAGCATCAGAATTGCCGAGCTTCAGAAGGAGATCGAGAACTACATCGGTATGGGTACCAAGGGAGTCATCTTCGACTTCGAGGAGAAAGGAAATACGATGGTCCTCCATGCCATCACCATCAATCCAAGGCATAATCAATCATTCCTATTCCATACCACGGAAGGGGTTAGCAAGGTAGATGCTTTGGAAGCTATGTTGACCTATGTGAAAAGCTATAAGGAGAAGGAAAGTTCATACACCATACAATGGTCGGTCAATGGCGATGACCAGCTTCAGACCTCCTATTTCAGTGCAAAGAATGTACTGGGAGCATTGGACAAATTATATTTCCAGAGGGACCCTAATACCATCACGATATTCAGCGTGATCCTCAATCCGATGTCCTGATTGGATTTTACACACGTTTCTGTTTGAAATATAGATGAGAGCTGCCATATAGGGCGTGCCCTGCGGATAGCTTTGTCATATACGTTTCACTGAAGGCTATGCTCAAGACAATTCTGTTGATGACTAACATCTCGATCATCTATCTCGTGGGGATGGTCGTAGGGCCGAAAGATCCCAAAGTGAGCCACAGCCTTCCTTCCCAGATGATAGCAGGTGAGGAAGTCTGGGTCTACGTAGACATCGACAGGGGAAAGAATGACGGTTTTGCCAAATATCAGATCGACACTCCTACAGGCTTCGTCATTGAACCTGGTGATATCAAGGGTGCTTCTTTCACCTTCAGGGATGGAGCTGCAAAGATCATATGGATGAATCTGCCTGATGAAGATGAATTCCAGATCAGCTACAAGCTTATCGCAGCGGAGGATTGCAATGGCGGCAACCACACCATCAAGCAGCGATTCGCTTTCCTTGAAGAGAATGAAAAGCTCGTCTTCAATATTCCTGACCATGTGCTCTATGTCTCTGAGAAAGATGTAGCGAATGTCCATGTGCCAGATACCCTCGCTAATGGTACCCGAAGGATAACTCGATTGAATGCGGACCACTTCTTGGTTGAGTTGGATATCTATAAGGACGGCATCAAGGGCTTTGCAAAAATCGAAGAGCTCATCCCTGCAGGCATGAATGCAGAGGCCGTGAAGAAATCCAATGCCGTGTTCACCCAACTGGACAACAAAGCGAAGTTCGTTTGGTTCAGCATTCCTGAGCAGGACAGCATCACCGTGGTCTATGAGCTCTACGCTGATACCCCGCCTGAGCCGAATGAGACCATCACTGTAGAAGGAACCTTCACCTATTTGAGGAATAATGAGACCAAATCGGTGGGCATAGTTACTCCAGATGATACCTTCGAATACACTGTGAATCGGCTGGAGGAGCCTGTGGTCGAGGAGATTGACCTGACTGAGGAAGACATTGACGAGCCCGAAATCGACCTAACGACAAGAGTAGAAGAATCAGTGCTTGTCGAATCTGAAGTAGAAGAACCTAGCACTGTCATTGAACCTTTTGAGGAAATAGAAACGAAATCGGTCGTCAAAGTCCAAGAGACTCATCCTGAAAAAGAAGAAGTCGTAACCGCGGATAAGGAGGTCATCAAATCCTTTGAAGAGGTCACCTCTGTGACAGGACCAGACAAAGGCGTAACCTATAGAGTGCAGATCGTAGCCGGTCATAACGTGGTGGATGGAGCATATTTCAAAAAGCGCCATAACTTCACTGCACCCTTTGTGATGGAGAATCACGAGTCATGGATAAAGTATACCACTGGTAACTTCACCGTTTATAAAGAGGCAAGGGACAAAAGAAACAATGTCAATGACAATTTTAACTTTGATGGTCCCTTCGTCACTGCCTACAATAATGGCGAGCGGATCACGGTGCAGGAAGCACTTATGATAAGCCGTCAGAAATGGTATCAATAAGCCTGAAGGAGTTCTCCATTCGCCCTATCCTCCTGTCCTGTCTTTTGATAGGTCTTATTCCTACATCGCTGATATCCCAAGAAAGGGATGAAACAGCCTATATCGGACTAGGAGTCGGAAACCTGACTTTCTTTGGTGACGTGAGCAATCAAAATAAAGGCCTTCACCCCACTATCGGACGACCAAGCTTTCATTTGCGTTATAGCTCAGGAATCACGCCCTATCTCGATGCAGGGCTGGAAGCCATGTTCGGTCAAGTTTCCGCCAATGAGAGAGGACTATTACGCAATCTGAATTTTGAATCCCAGATAAGAAGCGGTGGCTTTTTTGTCGCGTATAATTTCGACCACTTTCTCAAAGAGGACCGTTTCATCTCACCCATACTGAGCGTGGGTGTGAGTGGGTTCGAGTTTTTAAGCAAGTCAGACCTTAGGGACGCTCAAGGGCGAACCTATTACTATTGGGATGACGGGACCATAAGAGACCTTCCTCAGAGTGAATTCGCACTGGAGACCGCGCAAGAATTAGTAAGGGATTACACGTATGAGAGTGACCTGAGGGAGGCTGATATAGATGGCCTTGGAGACTACAGCGAACGTGCAGTGGCATTCCCTATAGGACTAGGTGCTCGCTTCGACATGGGCGAGTATCTGAATTTCGATATCCATACACGACTTTACCTAACAACAACCGATTATATCGACAATGTGACCGCAGAGAGCATTGGCAACAGAGCCGGCAATGGGTCCAATGACAAGTTCTTCTATACTGGATTCCTGGTCAGTTATGGGCTGCACAAGAAGGCTGTGAAATTGGATAGTGACGTTCTGGATGCAGGGTGGTTGGCCCAGGTCAATGATAGAAGTGATGAGGATAAGGATGGAGTCATCGACTTGATCGATCAATGTCCACATACACCGATTGATGTTCAAGTGACTGCATTGGGATGCCCATTGGATGAGGACAAAGATGGGGTGCCTGATTTCTTGGACCTTGAGATGAATTCGGCTAAAGGTGCTTACGTCAATGCAGATGGAGAGACCTTGGACGATGCCTATTTCGAAGAACGAATGAAGCGCTTCCGAACCGGTGGTGCAATGAATGTGATCGAAGGAACTGTTGAGTCTGCGAGTCTCCCAAAACCTGTATTCACACCTAGACCAGGTAAGAAATATATGGTCCAACTGGGGGATACCGAAGAAGGGATCTCTGAAGACCTGGCCACTCTCCTCCTGAGTATTCCGGATGTGCAGACTCTGAGCAAAGGGGATACCGTGCTTTACATGGTCGGAGATTATGACAACCTTCCTGATGCGGTTCGTAGGCAGCTCGAGCTTGAGGAGAGAGGGGTTAAAGGTAAGGTCGTCCTTTCGGATGAGGGTGAATTGAGCTCCGATGCCACTGAGGTCAGAAGAGTCAAGAAAGAACTGCAAGCCTCTGGAGAAAGCTTTGCAAGCAGCCCATCGCAGAACCTATTATGGCGAGTTCAGGTCGGAGCCTTCAGATATCCTTTGTCAAAGAACATCTTCGCTGCATTGAAGGATATCATCACCATACAAGGTGACGATCAGTTGATGCGCTATTTCTCTGGAGTATACGAGCGAAGAACCGATGCAGAGACCTATAGGAAGATGCTGCAGAACAGTGGCTTCAATGATGCGTTCATAGTCGCTTTCAGAGGAGGTCAGAAGATCAGTGTGCGAGAGGCCCTCGGTCCTATGCGCAACGAGACTTCAGAAGATCTTTGGAGGAGAGCTTCCCCAGATGCATTCGATGAAAACCTCATCCGCTATCGCGTATTATTGACCAAGAGTGATGGGTCCATCTCTCCTATGAAGTTAGAGCAGTTCCGTGAACTTGGGAAGATCGATCAGTACTTCGAGAATGGCTTTACTTACTACATGATAGGAGAATTCATCTCAAAAGATGTGGCACAGGAACGACTGGATGAGTACCAAGGTGCAGGACTGGAAAGTGCGGTCATAGTGGGATCGTTCAATGGAAGACCAGTCACCGTTGAGGAGATTGAGATGATGAAAAGGAACTAACGAAAAAAGGCAGCCGTTCAGCTGCCTTTTTCAATTCCTTTACTAGCCCACTTATCTCATCAAACGTCTCACACTGATGATTTGTTGACCTTGACCTATTTGGATAATCAACATCCCTGTGAGATGGCTGATGTCCATTCTAGTTTCTTGTCGCAGATCCAATGAACCTTCATTGAGAAGGACCTGACCGAGACTGTTATAAATGGTCACATTCCCATTGATCATATCCAGATTACCATTGGGCACTAGGACCAAGTCCGTTCCATTGATATACATGTCAACCAGTGAGGGCAAAGAATCGCTGGACTTGGGGTCATGATTCAAGGCCTCATCGAGAGGCATGGGATTCAGGACCAAGAAGAACCTTTCGGAATACTCTCCTATCTCCAAGTCTATTCCGGTTACAGACTTTTCCCGAAGCTCATAGCTCACCTCTTCCAATGAGTCGTAGATATAGCATGACCTTACCCAAGGGCAGGAGACCAGATCTTCGACTTCAAATGCAATGGTCCCAGGTACACCAACTTTCAAGGTCAATGGAATAGTCACATCTTCTTGGAAAGGCGCCATGGAGAAGATACTGGAAAGTATACCATCTTGGCTCATCAGTCCCATGCTTGGGTACTCTGGATTACCAGAACCGAACTCAATGGCATCCAATTCATCATCGAAATCCATAGTCGCTTCAGGATGGATACGCACTACCATTTCATCAGTTAGGACTTCAGCAGAGGTCATCTTGAACTTCATGATGCCTGTACTAGAGTAATTCTTGAATTGAGGATTCTCATCTGTCTTTGCATCTTCGACTATGGACAGGGATGGCGTACCAGTTGAGCTGGCCTGCACCCAGAAAGCTTGCGATGAAGGAATATACTGTGTACCGCCATTCGTGCCGACACCGCTCACATAACTGGTGAACTGCCCTGACTCAGATACATAGACATAGATGGCATTAGTGATGCTCGCTCGTGTGATATGAGGACTATCCCAATCTATTGCCGATGGATAAGGATTGGCCAAGAGATTCCATCCATCCTCTGTATTCCAATTAGGAAATGGGAAAGGTGGTGGTCCAGACGTAGGTGTATAGGTGATATTGGACCAAGTGAATGGACCTGTTATCGGAGCCCCTTTGGTCGTCAACAACTGAACACCTCCATTCATGTACGCCCTGCATCCTTGACCATTAGTAATAGCATGACTAGCATTTGTTGCGCCATAGACACCAAGATCTTTATCTCCAGTGACCGTTTCATCATAAAAGGTCAAACTATTGAACCATGTACTCGGGTATTGCGACCCTGGGAAACCAGTAGTCACGATATCTCCTATCCATTGGCTCACGGTAGACCCCGTCATGGGTGACCCTATGAGGTGCCAATCATTACTTGGGGACTGAACGCGTCTTTGTAAGATTAGGTCACCATTGAAGGTGGCAGCACCCATCACCCCAAGTCGACCTGTACGTGCGGCATTCGAGCGAAGTATCAAACGGTCATTAGTATTGATTACACCAGAAGTCATATGAAGAGTTCCATATACTCCAGTCTCACCGCTGTCCAATGTAACCTGCCCACCTCCCGATTTGTTGATGACCAAATCATCGAAATCAGTAAAACCAGAAACGGTCGAATTGGTCGTTCCTTCAAAAATTACTTGAGCCTCATCAGCTTCGAATAATCCAATGGAGGACCAGTTTCCTTCCATATGGATGTCATAGCCACCAGATCTAAGAGTATTGGTAATTAGAAGTAATCCATAGCCATATACATCAGAAATCATAGAATGGTCTCCGCTTACGGTTACGTTATGGAACTGCTCGAAACCAGTATGCTTATAGATGGTGCCCGACCCATTGAGATTCACTGTTCCATTTCTCCTCGTAAAACTACCTGAAACGTTGTTCCAGTCTCCAGCGAGTGAAAGAGTGTAGTCTGTAGTTCCAAATCGGACATCTAGAGTTGATGTCTCGATACGCAATTCTTTTCCAATCCCAACGGAGTTGTCATGGAACAGATCACCCACCCCAGTGTGAAAGAGGCCTTTG
>JAQCAN010000106.1 GCA_027621335.1 Bacteroidota bacterium | reverse complement strand
CTCGGGCTCGCCTGCGATGCGGTCGCCTCGGCTGTTCTCCATGGAGCCATCCATACCCATCTGGTAAGAGAATTTCTCGGTGGCATTCACCGCCATGGTGTACCGCCCCATGATGGCATTGTAAAAGGTGGTATCGGCCGCTTGGGTCTCGTTCTGGAATTGGCTCAGGTCAGTGAGGTCGGTGACGAATTCATCCCTGATCCTGCGGAAGTGGTTATAGGCGATGAAGCCTTTGAAGGAAGGACCGTCCACTTTGCCGTGTTGGAAATCCAGGGTGTTATCTAAGCGGGTGGTGTGGTAGGATTGATCGATGGCCAGAGCCTGATCGAACGTATAGAATGGCAATCCACGGTCCGTGATCTCATCCGTGAGGTAGTCCAAGCGATGACCTATACGGACCTTCTCAGACTGCCAGGCCTGGCTCAGTCCGGCCTGATATTGTTCCTTCATGTTCCACTGGCGGGACCTGCGCTCATCGGCAAGGGGTGTCGGCTCACTGAAGGTGGGGTCTCCGCTGGACCATCCATCGAAGAAGCGTCTAGCCCCTCTTAAAGCATAGTAGTAACTTCCTTCGGTCCCGTCCACTCTGAACTGTGTGTCATACTGCCCTTCGCTGCTGTAATAGCCTCGGACCAATGCGCTGGTCTGCGATTGAGTGGGCTTCTTGGTGATGATGTTGATGACGCCTGCGATGGCATCGGTGCCATAGATGGCCGCCATCGGGCCTTTGACCACTTCGATGCGCTCAATGTCGGTGATATCCAGCTGGGAGAGATCCAGTTTTCCATCGACCCGACCAACGACTGGGACTTCATTGATGAGGATTTTCACATTGCGGTCACCCAAGCCTTGGATGGAGACCCCTGTTCCTATGACCCCATCCTGCTGAATGCGGATATCGGCCTTGTGTTGCAAGATATCAGCGATATCGGCTGCACCGCTGTTCTGGATCTCCTCAGCCGTGATGATATCCACGCGATTCACGGAGCGTTCAGGACGGGAAACGCCATATTCACCCGTGATGAGGACTTGGGAAAGTGTGGTGCGGTCCAATCGCATAGTGACCTCCAGACCACTTTTCTTTTCAAGGGTGAGCTCCAATGGCTCCATACCCAGATATTCGAGCCTCAGTGGCAGGGGGAATCGATAGCTCTCTGACTCTGTGAACTTCAGCAATCCTTTATCATCACTGACTGCCAAAATACTGAATGGCTCTGTGTTCATCCTAGCACAGACCCCGGTCATCGGGTGGCCGTTTTCGTCCAGGACACTGAGCCAAGATTGAGCCAAGAGGTCCTGTCCGATGAAGGACAGGACCATGGCCAAAATGATATGGGTTCTTCTTGAGATCAACGGATGACCAAACGCTCTTGGACTAGGATCTCACCATCCGTCAATTGAAGGAAGTAGAGACCGGCCGAATGCCTTTCAAAAACCAAGGACTGGGCACCGCCATTCAAGAACTGCCCAGCCTCAATAGTGCGTCCACTCATGTCGATCAAGGACCACTGTGCAGCATCGAAACCTTCAGGCAACTGGACTGTGAGCTCACCAGCGGTAGGATTAGGGAACATGCTCCAGTTCAAGGCCACTGCTTCTTCCAAGGATGTCACCTGACCGACTATTTCTTTAGTGAATTCTATATCACCCGTTCCAGCTCCTCCGAATCCAGTGAAGACAATATGCCAGACCTGACCAGCCTGATCCTCAACGAAGTAGCTCAGATTCCCGATGATCTCCCACTGGAAGATGTCCATGTTGAAGTTCTTCCAATCGTAACCGATGACGTTCTTATCCGCGATCAATTCGTAATCTGTCCAAACGGCATCATCAGGAACTATATCAGCTGCGCGGGCAGCAAGGACACCTTTGTTCTGAAGAGCACCAGTCAATAGGTATTGGAACCCTGGGAGAAGTTCAGAAGTGTAGCGAGTGAAGGTGATGTCCCAGTCGGCAGAAAGAGGCTCAAGGTCTTGCACTGAAGCCGTCTCCAAGTCCAGGTACCAGAAGTTCTTGCCCGCGAAATCCGAGGTGTTGGCATTGACGACCTGCTCGCCAGAACCGTCAAGCAGAGCATAGCGGATGGTGTATTCGCCAAGGTCCAAACTCTCGATCATGAACTTATAGGTCTCTCCCACTGGATTGCTGACGATGAAGATGCGCGTTCCTGTGACCACGTGCGTAATGACATTGTACTCTCCCCAGCCATAATCGAAAGGCGAAGGGGTCAAGGTCTCAGGACGGTTCAAGGCTCCGTTGAACCAATCCAGATCCGAGTTGAACAACCTGGCGCTCAATTGGCCTGTGGTATCCAAGGTCTCGAAATCAGATACTTCACCGAGGTATTCATACACCTCGATACCGAGATGGTCATTCACAAAAACTGCAGCATCGAAGGCATCGGCTGTTATGGCCAGGTCCCATTCTGTCAAAGGAACCGAAGCGACTTCCCCATTCTGAAGGCTGTAGAAAATCTGCTCCGCGTAATTTGGAGACATGCTGACCGCATCGCTCACCTCTTGGGCATTGAGGAAAAGAGCACTAAAAAGACTAAGGACTGAGATGGATAAGGATTTGAACATGGATGTGTGTTGTGTTTTCATGGGTACAAAATTAGAGAGGCACTGTCCCTTCTGATGCCCATATCGGAAATCAAAATACCCCCAAAAAGAATTTAACGCATATACCACAAAAAAGGTATATCTCTTGTCTGATACCTTTGTTCAAAGGAATTACACATGCACGGATCAGATATACGACTCATCCAAATCGCTAAGTCTCAAAGTGAAAATACCCGTGGATGGAGTCTCTCCCGCCACGCGGTGGATGAAGGTCTTTCCTTATATCACACTGCAGGGAACAAAGGCATAGAGCGCGATCTGGAAATCCACTTACCGAAAGGCATCCTCTTTTTCCAGTTCAACATGGGCGAATCCTGTGACCTCATGTTCGGGCCACATTACAAACAGACTCTCAATAGCAGCGAGAGCATGCTGCTCTACAATCCAGAGAAGGACCTGGACTTCATCTGCCGTCTCAGCTCAGAGGCCAACTCAGCTTTCATCCTGACCACTGTGGAGACCCTGCATGGGCTCATTGTTCAAGGAGCGGACGACATCCCTTTCCTGAATGCCAGCAGCAACCACAATAAATATTACATGAAGCTGAGTCTACCTCCGGCCATGCGTTTCAGCTTAGAGCAGCTCTTCTCCTCCCAGATGTCCTCAATGGCCAGCAGACTCTACCTCTCAGGCAAAGCTTATGAGTTGCTCGGGCACTACTTCAACAAGGACGAGAACAGTGATTATCTGGAAGCCTGTCCCTTCTTGAAGGACCAAAGGAATGTGGAAGCCATTCGCAAGTGCCGCCAGATCCTCATGGACCGCATGGAGGACTTGCCGACCATTAAGGAAATCAGCACCGAGGTAGGCCTGAATGAATATCAGCTCAAAGTGGGTTTCAAGAACATCTATGGCAAGACCATCAACACCTATTTCCAAGACCACCGCATGACTTACGCCCTCAAGCTCATGACCGAAGATGGGCTTATGGTGCAGGAAGCGGCTGCACAGGTCGGTTATAGCAACGTGAGCCATTTCATCACTGCGTTCAAAAAGAAATTCGGGGTGACGCCTAAGCAGTATTTGCTGTCATAAGTATAAAGTGAAGGGATTCGGGAGCTTTACAAAATGGGCTTCTCGGGTGTATAGATGAACTTCAGTCAAGATAAATCTTCTAACCCCTACCTTCAACCCGTCTAAACACCACCCATCCTATGCCCCACATCGTGCTCTTCGATGGTCCTACACGTGAGGATCTGCTGCCATTGACCTTCACCCGTCCGGTCTGTGAACTCAGGATAGGTATCATGACCATCCGTGAGAAATGGGAGCATCATTATACGGGTACTGTCTGTGTACATACCCAGGACTACCTCATGCCCAAGTTCGGTACGGAGATTCCCTCAGATCCCTGCCTCTATGTGGATGGCTCGGTGCTGCCCACGCCCACCTTCATCCAGACCCTCTATGATCTCAAAGAAGGGGAATGCATCACCTCAGCTGGGCAAGTCATCGCCTTCAAAGGCACTGAGGCGCAGCTCAAGAAAGGAGGACTGGACGGATACACCAAGACGGAAGTAGATGCTGGACTTATCGTAGAGATCAACAACCCTGGAGACATCTTCGCCCTGAATGGCCTCGCCATCGCACAAGACATCCAAGCCTTCTTGCACCTGGATGCGGAGTTGGACGACACCAATACGGTCTATGGTGATGAATTATATACTGAGGAGGGAGCCAAGATCTCAGCCTCTATCATCAATACGACCACTGGTCCAGTCTATATAGGGAAGAATGCGGAGGTCATGGAGGGCTGTATCATCCGTGGACCTTTCGTCCTTGGCGAAGGAGCCACCTTGAAAATGGGCACCAAGATCTATGGCCCGACCACCATAGGACCTCATTGCAAAGTAGGTGGTGAAGTGAGCAATTCCGTCCTGCAAGGCTACAGCAACAAAGGACATGACGGCTTCTTGGGCAACTCCGTCATCGGTGAGTGGTGCAACCTTGGAGCGGATACGAACACCTCCAACCTCAAGAACAATTATGGCTCAGTGAAAGTCTGGAACTACCGACAGTCCAAGATGGTCGACACAGGGAAGATGTTCCACGGTCTCATCATGGGTGACCACAGTAAGAGCAGCATCAACACGATGTTCAATACGGGCACGGTGGTAGGGGTGAGCGCCAATATCTTCGGTGGTGGCTTCCCCCCCAAGTTCATCCCCTCTTTCTCATGGGGCACTGGCCGCGATGCCGAGACCTTTGACCTAGGTCGGTCGTTTCAGGTGGCGCAGGCTGTCTGCCAGCGAAGGGATGTTGAATTCACCGAGTTGGATGAGGCCATCCTGCGCCATATCTTCCAAGAAACCGCCCATTACAGGACATAATTTCAGTTCCATGGCTCTGGCACAGGGCTTGGATACTCACATTGACTCCCCCTATGATTCAGGTATAATGCATTGAATCAGACAGAATGTGGGGTCGATTTGCAAGGTGAACGTACCCAATGACTGACATATTGGCTGCCTTTATAAAAGAAAGACATGAAAGAAGAAATTATCATAGGAATGGCGTTGAGTGATGGAAAAGACGGGGATACCGACTTCATTCCATTGATTACATCAGAGGATGAGGAACAATTCGATGCGGAGAAAACCCCAGAGAGCCTGTACATCCTCCCATTACGCAACACTGTGCTCTTTCCTGGAGTGGTCATCCCGATCACCGTGGGCAGGGATAAGTCCATTAAACTCATCCAAGAGGCGAAGAAAAAGAAACTGCACTTCGGGGTAGTTTCACAGAAAGACGCTGAACTTGAGGATCCAGAGCGCAAGGACCTCTATGACATAGGAACGGTAGCCCAGATCCTGAGGCTCTTGAAAATGCCTGATGGCACGACCACCGCCATCATCCAAGGTAAGAAGAGGTTTCAACTAGGCGAACTCCTCCAAGAAGAGCCGTATATGGAAGCCAAGGTCACCGCGCTCATGGAGACCCGATATTCCAACAAGAATCCTGAGATGAAGGCCACGGTGGACTCCATGAAGGAAGTGGCCCAAGAGATCATTGACCTGTCTCCAAACATTCCAAGTGAGGCGGGATTTGCCATCAAGAACATTGAGAGCTATGGCTTCTTGGTGAATTTCATATGCTCTAATATGAATCTGGACATCTCAGCGAAGCAAGACATCCTCGAAGAGTCCGATCTGCTGAAGCGTGCGAAATCCGTCCTTACCAACCTCATCAAGGAGCGTGAGCTCCTTCGCCTGAAGAATGACATCCAGTCCCGCGTAAAGCTGGATATCGACCGTCAGCAGAGAGAGTACTTCCTGCATCAGCAGATGAAGACCATCCAAGAGGAATTAGGCGACAATCCACATGAGGAGGAATTGGAGGAGATGCGCGAGCGTGCTGAGAAGAAGAAGTGGAACAAGGACACCCAGAAGGCTTTTGAGAAGGAGATGCATAAGCTGGAGCGCATGAATCCAGCTGGAGCAGAGTATTCCGTCCAACTGAATTATTGCGAACTGCTCCTCGACCTGCCGTGGAACGAGTACAGTAAGGACAAATTCGATCTGAAACGTGCCCAACGCATCTTGGATAGGGACCATTATGGTCTGGAGAAAGTGAAGGAACGCATCATCGAATACTTGGCCGTTCTGAAGTTGAAGAAGGATATGAAGGCTCCCATCCTCTGCCTCTATGGACCTCCGGGAGTAGGAAAGACCTCATTGGGAAAGTCCATAGCCGAAGCGGTCGGTCGCAAATATGTGCGCATGTCACTTGGTGGACTGAGGGATGAAGCCGAGATACGCGGACACCGTAAGACCTACATAGGGGCCATGCCTGGACGCATCATTCAGAACCTGAGAAAAGCAGGCACATCCAACCCACTTTTCGTGTTGGATGAGATCGACAAACTGAGCAATGACCGACAGGGTGACCCATCCTCAGCCATGTTGGAAGTCCTTGACCCAGAGCAGAACCATGCGTTCAATGACAATTATGTGGAATTAGATTATGACTTGAGCAAGGTGATGTTCGTAGCCACAGCTAACAATCTCGGCCCCATCCATCCAGCTCTCCGCGACCGTATGGAGGTCATAGAGGTGAATGGCTATACTGTGGAAGAGAAGATCCAGATTGCCAAGAAGCACCTCATCTCCAAGCAATTGAAGGAGACAGGGGTCAGGGCCGACCAGATCAGCATCGACTCCAAAGTGCTAGAACTGGTCATTGAGAACTACACCAGAGAATCAGGTGTGAGAGGCTTAGAAAAACGCATCTCCAAACTGGTCCGTAACAGAGCCAAGCAAATTGCTATGGGACAGGAGTTCGAGAAGGCCATCAAGCCTGCAGATCTCCATAGTATCCTAGGTGTAGCCCATGAGAAGGACCGTTATGAGGGCAATGATGTGGCCGGTGTGGTCACAGGACTGGCCTGGACACCTGTGGGAGGAGATGTACTGTTCATAGAGACCAGTTTGACCAAAGGAAAAGGCAAGCTGACCATGACGGGAAATCTAGGGTCCGTGATGAAGGAATCGGCCACTTTGGCCATGCAATACCTTAAGGCACACTCCTCTGAGATCGATCTTGACCCTGAAGTCTTCGACAAGTGGGATGTGCATGTCCACGTACCTGCAGGCGCCATACCCAAAGACGGCCCTTCAGCAGGTGTGACCATGTTGACCGCCTTGGCCTCGGCCTTCACGCAACGCAAGGTGAAGAAATTCTTGGCCATGACTGGAGAGATCACTTTGAGAGGCAAGGTCCTTCCCGTTGGTGGCATCAAGGAGAAGATCTTAGCCGCCAAGAGAGCGGACATCAAAGAGATCATCCTCTGCAAAGCGAACAGAAAGGACATCGAGGACATCGAGGAGCGTTACATCAAAGGCCTCACCTTCCACTACGTGGACGAAATGATGGAAGTGGTGGAATTGGCTCTCCTGGACCAGAAGGTGAAACGCCCTTTGAAGGTGGTCGCCTGATCATTTTTAACAATGAAGTTGAAAGCCCTACCTCTCAGAGGTGGGGCTTTTTGATTCAATCAAGGGCTTCGCGCAGATATCTTACCTTTGAATCAGTATAACCCGCAGCCGATCAGTGCTGCATAATCCGATAGAACATGGCCATACTTAAAGTAATAGAGATATTGAGCAACAGCACCAAGAGCTGGGAGGATGCGACCAATAATGCCGTCATAGAAGCTTCAAAGACGGTCAAGGACATCCGCTCGGTATTCGTAGAGAATATGACGGCCACCGTTAAGGATGGCAAAGTGGATGAATACCGCGTCAATGTGAAAATCACCTTCTCAATATACAATTGATAGTAGCTTGAATAAAGACATCAATGACCGATGTTGGCCTATGCTAGCATCGGTCTCTTTATTTTAGGGCCATCTTATTTTAATTGTCATGTCAGTAGACGCATTCAAGACAGAGATTACCGAAGGCTATACCTTCAAA
>JAQCAN010000105.1 GCA_027621335.1 Bacteroidota bacterium | reverse complement strand
ATAAAAAAAGGTCAGTGGTTAAACCGACCTTTCTTAGTGACCCGACTGGGGCTCGAACCCAGGACCCTAACATTAAAAGTGTTATGCTCTACCAACTGAGCTACCGAATCATTACCCCGTTTAAGGGGCTGCAAATATATAAGCCTAGATATAGTTTACAAAGCTATGTCCAGATAATTTAACTGCTGCCGTTAAGTCACGATGGGAAAGCGCTCGAATGGTGCCGATCTATCGAAAAGATAGCGATAAGTGATGAACGTTCGGTGCTTCTTGGTTCCTAGATTGTTGGCCACTTTAATCATCTTGGGATTAAAGTCTCCGATCCATGTCAATATGGTCTCCTCATACTTGATATGAGGTACCTTTTCCAAGCCGAACCAAGTGATCATAGCACCTTCCACGCCCTTACCATGCCAATCCCTCACCACTCCGAATACAATGCCTACCATGGTGCGTGGAGTCTTCTTCCATTTATGGTAGAGGAATTTCAGTTTGCCCAACCAGTTAAGCTTTCCATCCACATAACAGAAGATCTGATTCAGCTCTGGGATGTTCACATAGAAGCCAATGGGCTTTTCTCCATCAAAGGCGAATATGATGATATCAGGATCCATGATAGGTTTGAGTGACTTGGCCACCTTGAGAGCCGCTGATGGGCTCATCTCCTTGAAATCGTGATAGCCTCCCCAAGCACCATTGAATACTGTTCTGAAATTCTCTGCGATCTGTTCGATACTCAGTCCCTTGACATCACGTATCGTGATGCCATAATTGGACATGACCTGCTCATATTTCCGAATGAAAACTGACTCTACAGGTTGCTTGAGCGGCCTCCAGAATACATATTGCTCATAGAAAGATTGGAATCCATAGGTCTCAAAAAGCTTTTGATAATACGAAGGATTGTAGTTCATGGCATAGCTACTCTTGGAAGTGAAGTTCTCCACTAACAACCCCCAGAACTGGTTTTTGTCCCCGAAGTTCTGAGGACCATCCATAGCCTCCATGCCCTCGTGTTTCAACCATTCCTTGGCGGTATCGAACAGTGCATCGGCCACTGCTTGATCGTCAATACTCTCGAAGAAGCCTATGCTGCCGGTGGGCTGGTCAAAAGAGGACGCTGTTTTAGGATTCACAAAAGCCGCAATGCGGCCAATGAGCTGCCCCCCATTATCATAGGCAAGCCAACGTGAGGCAATGCCTCCTTCTTTGAAGAGCTTGTTGCGTTTATGATCGAAGAGTTTCTCTATGTCGACCTCTATATGCGGAATATAGTTGCTGTCATTGGCATAGATGATCCTTGGGACCTTATGGAATTGATCGATATCAACTCGGCTCTGTACGTTATGGATGGTCATAGGCGCGAAAATAATATCCATACCTTCGCCCGCGTCCCAATTCCGAACCTTCATTCAATTTTCATTCAACCGTGGGAAGTCTTTTCTTAGTGGGTTATATGGGCAGTGGAAAGTCTTCTGTAGGCAAGCGACTGGCCAATCGGCTTGAAATGGAGTTCGTGGATATGGACCGACTCATCGAGTCATTCGCTAATGCCACAGTCGATGATATCTTTGATAAATCCGGTGAGGAGACATTCAGGGCCTTGGAGAATCACATCCTTGAAAAACTTCTCAGTGGTGAGCCCAAGGTCATTGCTACTGGGGGCGGGACGCCTTGCCACTCCGGAAACATGACCAAGATCATGAACTCATCTTTTGCCGTCTACTTGGAAGTCCCTCCGAATAAGTTGGCCAAAAGGGTCAAACAGAGCAAGCAGAACCGTCCATTGATCAGAGAGAAGACTGGGGAGGACCTCTTCGCCTTCGTCAAGAAACACTTTGAATCCAGAGCAGTCTATTACGATCAGGCCCACATCACTGTGGATGGGGATAAGGTGAACTCAGAACTGTTGGATACCATCAAGGACAGTTACCTTGATTGGATGGGGGCTCAGACGAGGTAAGCGTAATCCTCCTTTCCGAATTCCACCTCTACCCGCTCTTGAATTGTAGTTGACAATGAGAGACCAACATAGTCCGCCCGTATGGGGAAATTCCTGTGTATCCGGTCAACTAGGACTACGGTTCTCAGGAAAGCAGGGTCTGCTGTGATGAGATAGCCCATGGCATGAACCAGAGTGCGGCCAGAGTTCAATACGTCATCCACCAAGATGACGACCTTTCCCTTTAGATCCTCAAGGGGCAAGTCCAATCGAATGGCTTCGCTCATGGGTTTCAGCTTATTCACATAGCACTCACCTGTTCTGATCTTAGCCTTAGTGAGACTGGAAAGAATCACTCCAAGACGTTGCCTGAGATCTGTCCCTCGTCCAGTGATTCCTATAAGAATGAATTCATCAGCCGTATGATGATGCTCATAGATCTCGTGAGCCAGACGCTCTACGATGGTCTGAATTCGCCCATGCCCGAGAACTTCTGTCCCTTTCTTCGTTTTGATCGGTGTCATTGAGTAAAATTAGTCTATCCCTTTTTCCTTGCAACGAAGAAAAGCTCGCTGCCTTGTCTTGGAGGGATGGAATTTAGGCAAGGTTCCATTTTCTGAAGGTCAAAATGAGTTTGGAATAAAGGAAGATACTCATTCTCTGAGCCTCCGAAGGGTGGCCCTTCTCTCTCGAACTCCACCGTGAATAATACTCCAACTAGTAGGCCTTCGTCAGAGAGTAAATCACTCATCTTCTTGACATAGTCCGCTCTTCTATTAGGTGCAAGGGCACAGAAAAAGGTCTGCTCAAAGATGAGGTCATAAGACCCTTGATGGTCAAAGAAGTCCTCCTGAATGAGACCATCAGACCACTGGGGATACAGTGATCTTAGACGATCAAGTGGTTCTGATGCGAAGTCCAGGGCGAACACGTGTTCGTATCCTATCCGCTTGAGTTCTATCCAGTCATGGGCATTTCCAGCGCCTGGAATGAGTATCTGGGAATCCTTGGCCACACTCTCAGCATAGTCCATGAGTGGTGGGGAAGGTCTGCCGATATCCCATCCCGTGGCTCCTTCAGAATATCGCTTCGTCCAATATCGTGCATCTAAGACATTCATACAGATGTTGTCATCAAGCTGCGCAGCCTGACCATGTTAAATGGAATGGTTCTGCTCATTTCCATCAAAGCAGATACTCGGTGCTCATGAAATTAGAGTCATCTCCCTGAGTGAGATTGTTCAAGAGCGCCTTGTTCTCTTCACTATCCTTGGTTGCAACGAAGGTCCGTATCGAGAAACTCCTCAACGCATCGAATACGCTCAATGTCCCTACGGCTGAATTCTTCCTTCCTGTGAAAGGATAGACATCGGGGCCCCGTTGGCAAGCGCTGTTCAGATTGATCCGACAAACCAGATTGGCCAAGATATCAATGAGTGGCCCGATGTTATCGGTCTCCTTGCCAAATAGACTGACCTGTTGTCCGTACTCGGACGCTGCAATGGCGTCCAAAGGTTCCTCGATATCCTTAAAAGGAATGATTGGGATCACTGGACCGAATTGTTCCTCCGAGTAGACCCTCATCTCAGTGGTCACAGGATAGAGTACAGCGGGATAGCAGTAATTCTTAGACATCTGACCACCCTTGGTATTCAAGACCTGCGCACCTTTATCTTTCGCGTCAGAGACCAGGCTCTGGATGTATTCGGGCTTATCCTTTTCAGGTAAGGGGGTGAGGAAGACACCATCCTCCCATGGAAGACCATAGGTCAACTCATCAACTGCTTTTGAAAACCGTGCATTGAATTCCTCCGCAATGGACTCATGGACGAAGATGACTTTGAGGGCGGTACACCTCTGGCCATTGAAAGAGAGGCTTCCAGAGATACATTCTTTCACCGCTTGATCCATATCCGCACTTGGAAGGATGATGGCTGGGTTATTGGCCTCTAAGCCTAGTATCAGCCGCAAACGGTTCTTGTAAGGATGCTCGTCTTGAAGGGCTACAGCCGAACTGCTATGACCGATGAGTGCCAATACATCTATTTTCCCAGTACGCATGATGGGTGCAGCGATTTTACGCCCCCTCCCGAAGACCACATTGACCACACCTGGCGGGAAGCTGTCAGCAAAGGCCTGTAGGAGAGGAGTAATGAGCAGGATACCGATCTTAGCGGGCTTGAAGACAGCCGTATTCCCCATGATCAATGCAGGAATCAAAAGGCAAAAGGTCTCGTTCAAAGGATAATTGTAAGGACCCAAGCAAAGAACAACACCCAATGGGCTTCTTCTGATATGGGCCCATATGCCATCTTCATTGTCGAATCGAGCACTCCTTCGGTCCAGCTTTTTATAAGCTTCAATCGTATCCTTGATGTAGAGGACCGTGCGGTCGAATTCTTTATAGGAGTCGGACTTGGTCTTCCCGATCTCCCACATGAGGAGCTTAACGACTTCCTCCCGATGCGGAATCATGCGCTCCGCGAAGACCTCCATACAGGCGATGCGTTCCTTCACCTTCATGGTGGGCCATGCACCTCTTCCTCTGTCGAAGGCATTCACCGCAGACTCCAGAGCTTCCAGGGCCGCCTCAGAATCCATATCAGGCACTGTGCCTAGAAGAATTGGATTCCCGTTTTCATCCATGAGGATATTGGACCGTACCTCAGCCTTAGCGCCTTTCCACTCTTTGAGATGACCATCGACCAAGTAATTGGTATAATGGAGAGAGTCGGTAAGTCTTACATTCTCTGGAAGGTCTGTTGGGACGTTCAGCATGATTCTCTTATTTGAAGATGAATAATATCCAAGATATACCACTGATAGACGGATACAGGCCTATCTGCGCTGTTCCATATCACGTATATCTTGTCCCCCATAGCGATATCATTAATGAGAAAGGCTCCATTATGGAGCCTTTCAAGTACTTATTTCGAAGCCAACTCCATTCGGATAAGGCCTATTATCAGCAGCTCTGCGGACCTGGCATTCAGTGCCAACGGAACGTCCTTTTCAATACACGCATCCATCAGAGCCCTGATGTCAGGATGGTAAGCATAGTCCACTTCTGGGTCATGGAAGAAGAAAACCAATTTCACTTCACCATTCTTGATCATTTCGGTGATCTGGTTATACCCACCGGATCGTCCTGGACTCAGGTGTTTGATATTCAGTTTGAATTCCGAATCCTCCAGCACCTCGGCAGTGCGACCTGTCGCAACCAAAGTCCTACCTGTCAACCAGTTCTCTCGCTCCTTCAGGAACTGCTTGAGAATGGGCTTCTTACGGTCATGAGCTATGATGACGATGTTATTCTCCATGGTGGATCTTGTTTACAGAGCCCCGATGCGCTTGACCAATTCTGATGCCCTCATGGCATATCCAGCCTCATTGTCATACCATCCTACCACGCGGACCAAGTCACCGATCTTGGACGTCAGGTCTGAATCGAAGATACAGGAATACTTGCTTCCAACGATATCTGCTGAGACAATCGGGTCTGTGCAATATTCCAAGATGCCTTTCAAGGACTTTTCGCTCTCTTCCTTGATGGCCGCATTGATTTCCTCCACGGTGACATCCTTTTCGAGTTCAACATGTAGGTCGGTCAAGGAGCCTGTAGGAATAGGGACACGTACAGCTGCACCATCCAATTTACCTTTTAGGGCAGGAAGGACCAAAGACACGGCTTTAGCTGCTCCCGTGGTCGTTGGCACCATGGAGAGAGCCGCTGCACGGGCTCTTCTCAGATCAGAATGCGGGGCGTCTTGGAGTCTTTGATCGGCCGTGTAGGCATGGATGGTGGTCATGAAGCCATTCTTGATTCCGAAACGCTCATGTAGGACTTTGGCCATTGGGGCCAAACAGTTGGTGGTGCAACTGGCGTTTGAAACGATGGTGTCACTGGCCAAAAGCTCTTGGTCATTGACTCCCAATACGATGGTTCTGATATCTCCTTTAGCCGGGGCGGAAATCACCACCTTCCTGGCGCCTGCTTCAATATGCTTCCCAGCACCTTCAGCAGAGGTAAAGACACCAGTGGATTCCAATACGACATCTACTTTCATTTCTCCCCAAGGAAGCTCTGCCGGGTCTTTTTTTGCAAAGACGGCTATCTTCTTACCATTTACTATCAGATGGTCCGCTCCTGCAGTAACAGTGCCGTTGAATCTGCCATGTACTGAGTCGTATTTGAGAAGATGGGCAAGAGTCGTTGTATCCGTCAGGTCATTGATGGCGACTACATCCACACCGTTCATTTCCACGAAGTTCCTGAAGCTCAATCGGCCAATACGTCCAAATCCGTTTATTGCAATATTCATTGATTATTCTTGTGTTTGTTGATTCTTAAATAGAGATGACTCTAGCAATACGTTTCATGTCAGAGTCTATCTCGGATCGTTTAGAGATGGCCTCACTCAATGGGACCAGTTTAAGCGAATTGTTGACCATAGCGACCATCTTATTGCTTTCACCGTACATCAAGGCTTCAATGGAATGAACCCCCATCATGCTGGCGAGCACACGGTCGAAGTTGCTCGGACTTCCACCCCTCTGGATATGGCCGAGAATGGTCACTTTGGTGTCGTACTTATCATAGCGTTCCTGCACTTGGCGGGCCACTTCATAAGCCCCGCCATAGCTTTCGCCTTCGGCCACGATGACCACACTCGAAGTCTTATTATTGGCCGCGCCCTCTTCAAGAATGGCGACCAGATCTTCGATACTTCTCTTCTCCTCAGGCAGCATGACAGCAATAGCCCCTGTGGCTATGCCAGCTCTGAGCGCAAGGAAACCAGAGTCTCGCCCCATGACCTCCACGAAGAAGAGTCGGTCGTGTGAAGAAGCGGTATCCCTTATCTTGTCGATGCAATCTGTGATAACATTGGTGGCGGTATCAAAACCTATGGTATAATCGGTTCCGTAGAGATCATTATCTATGGTGCCTGGGATGCCCATCACAGGAATTCCCAATTCGTCTTCGAAGATTTTCGCTCCTGTGAACGTTCCGTCTCCTCCAATCGCCACCAAGGCATCTATCCCATGTGCTTTGAGGTTGTCATAGGCCTTTTTCCGTCCTTCCTTGGTCCTGAATTCCTGGCTGCGTGATGATTTCAAGATGGTTCCTCCAGTAGCAAGAATCCTGCTCACAGAACGGACTTCCATTTTCTTGATCTCTCCATCGATCATGCCCTGGTATCCCCGCATGATCCCGTATACCTCCAATCCATGATAGATACTTGCACGGACCACGGCTCTTATTGCAGCGTTCATTCCTGGCGCATCTCCACCAGACGTGAGCACTCCGACTCGTTTAACTGCAGATGGTCTGGTCATAACTTGTTTAATAGTGTCAAAAATACACTTACTGATGAGAAAATCTAATATCCCACAAAGAAGATGAAAATTGCCTAGCTAGAATCTGAAATAAACTTTAAGATTCAAGGTCCTAGGAGTGAGATAGTTGGGAACCCCATATTGGCGACCTCTCACGTCTCGCACCCATAGATAGGACTGTACATTGGGGACATCAAGAAGATTGAAGACCTCCAAGGCAATCCATACTTCTTTGAAGTTACTGAAAAAGCCATCAGGATTCCTGAACTCCGTGTTCTCATCCACAAATTGCTTGATGAACCCGATGTCAAATCTCCTGTAGGATGGTGTTCTCAACGTGTCCCTGTACCGATCGAATCCAGGAGGGCCAAAGGGGAGCCCTGTTCCGTAATTGACACTCAGCTGAACCTTGTAAGAGGGATTCCGAGGCATTTCGTCCTGAAAGAACATACTGAAGGTCACCCGCTGATCGGTCGGTCGAGGAATATATCCAGGTTCTACTCGTGTCTCATTCCCGTCAACATCTGTGGAAAGATAGAAATCATCAGTGATGTCCTCCTTCACATTCAAGAAGGAGAGGCTGGCCCAAGATTGCACCCCAGGCAAGAACTCTCCAGTCAGTTTGGTATCAAGTCCATAGGCGAAGCCCTTGGCATTGTTGGTCGCGTAATACCGGAGTCTGACATTCTCCAATTCATAGGGAATAAGGTCATCATAGATCTTATAGTAGGCTTCAGTGATCATTCTGAAGGGACGTCCG
>JAQCAN010000104.1 GCA_027621335.1 Bacteroidota bacterium | reverse complement strand
ATTTCCTTTTCAGCACGAAAGAGACATACCCAACTTTGTCGAGCCGATACAACTCTGCACCTACTATACTCCTCCCGAACAACAAGAGGATATACTGAGTTTGTTCTCCGTCCTCAGGATTTGATACTATGAACCTTCCACTCTATTCGGTCTACTTAGTACTGATAGGTTTTCCGTGTTCTCTTGTAGTCATCAAATCTCAATCTAATTATGAAAACTTCTTTCTTGCTGTTGTTCAGCACTGCACTTCTGATCGGTAGTTCGGTCAGTTCCTGCACTTTCACAAAAGACAAAACTCCAGCTTCCGAACAAACTGGGCCAGAGTATACATCAGCCTATGTATGCCCTATGCACTGTGAAGGCAGTGGCTCGGATGAACCCGGTACATGTCCAGTTTGCAACATGGACTACGTCCTCAACGAAAACAAACAATAATCCCATAATTCACAAGTCATGAAACATGTATACCTATCACTTCTCCTAATTGCACCGTCATTTGGCATTTTACAAGCTCAGAACTCGATCACTCTTGATATCGATCATCAATTGGGAAGCTCGGAATTCGCTTTTTTCTCCGAGACTGCTCAGAGCAATTATATGTTCGAGCTTACTCGATTGCAGTACTACATATCCGATATCGCCATCACCCACGATGGAGGTACGCTGACCGATATAGAGGACGTTTGGATCTTAGTCAACGCTAATGGCACTGGACAGTTCGAGCTTGGCGACTATGCGATTGATAATGTTGAGGCCATTAGCTTCTATGTAGGAGTTGGGCCAGACGTCAACCACGAGGATCCAGCTTCTTGGCCATCTGACCATGCACTCTATCCTCAGAATCCATCCATGCATTGGGGATGGGCGAGTGGATATCGATTCGTCTGCATGGAAGGTAATGCAGGGCCAAGCTCTCCAGATAACCTTTTCCAGATCCATGCACTTGGTGACAACAACTACTTCCAAACAGTGGTTGAGATTGTAGCCAGCGCTGATGCAGGGTCGATCACCATTCCGCTTGTAGCTGAGTACGCGAATTCCCTCAACGGAATCGATGTAAGCTCCGGAGTGATCAATCATGCCACCAATGGCGAATCGATTCCTCTATTGCAGAACTTCAGCACGGAAGTTTTCAGTGCAGGAGTTGTAAGCTCCGTTGAAGAAGATGAATTCGAAGGGGAGCTAGTTGTCAGTCCGAATCCCAGTGAAGGAGCTGCTAGATTGAATCTTAACATTCCTCCTGGCGAAGATTATAGCCTGAGGATCATTGACATGCATGGTCGTTTGGTTGAGGTCTTTGGCTTGAATGTCACCAATGGAACGATCGAGCTGCCTCAACTATCGAGCGGTCTCTATCTTATTGAACTGCAGCAAGCTGGTGCACCATTGACGGCCATACGCTGGTCTGTCAAGTAAAGAATTGAACGTGAAACCTATTGTGATAATAACAATAGCATTCTTCTTCCTGATCTCGGGTTTCTCTCTAGTGGAGAGACTTGGGGTCAACGGAGGGGATGTGCCAATAGGTTTCCCGGCAGTACTTCACCCAGAGGATAATCAGCCAACATATAAACGTTGGGCCTTAGGAAAGAAACTCTTCTTCGACCCGATCATGAGCGATGATGGGATGATCAGTTGTGCATCTTGCCATGCACCAGAAAAAGCATTCTCCGATGATGTATCTCTTAGTCTCGGAGTCCGAGGATTCGTAGGAACTCAAAATGCTCCGAGCTTGACCAACGTAGCTTACAATCCCTATTTCACAAGAGCTGGTGGAGTACCAACTCTTGAGATGCAGATCCTTGTTCCAATACAGGAGCACAACGAATTTGGCTCCAACATCATCGAGATCGCAGAGAGAATGAGCATTGATTCTAGCTATGTGCAGATGAGTCGAGAAGCCTATGATCGGGAACCTGATGCCTTTGTCATCACTAGAGCCCTAGCTTGTTTCGAACGGAGTCTGATTAGCGGGAACAGCCGCTATGATCAATATGAGTTCCAAGGAAAGAAATCGGCCTTGAATTCTATCGAAATCAAAGGCAAAGAGCTCTTCTTCAGTGAAAGATCTCAGTGCTCCTCCTGCCACAGTGGATTCAATTTCACCGACTATAGTTTTCAGAATAACGGCCTATATGAGCAGTATGCTGATTCCGGTAGATTCCGATTCACTGGAGTCGAAGCGGATCGGGATCTTTTCAAAGTGCCCTCACTCAGGAATATCGGATTCACGGCACCCTACATGCACGATGGCTCGATCGAGACCTTGGAGGAAGTAATCGAGCATTATAGCGAGGGTTTGTCTGAGCACAGGCATCGTGCAGCGCAGCTCAAGCCCTTTCATTTCAACAAGACAGAGAAGAAAAGCCTCCTTGCATTTTTAAAGACACTTGATGACCACTCCTTCATTTCGGACGAGCGGTTCCATAATAATTGAATTAGATGAAAAAAGTTATAGCCCTTACAATTCTGGCTGTCATTGTCATCGCATCCTGTAAGAAGGATGATGACCCGATTACTCCTTCGCCAGCAGTCTATGATGATACCCCATATGAATTGTACATAGGGAACTTCCCTGCTCCAGAGATTGCTGCTGATAATGAGTTGACACAACAAAAGGTTCATTTAGGGCGAATGCTCTTTTTTGAAAAAAGGCTTTCGGCCCTTGACAACCAGTCCTGCGCATCCTGTCATCGGCAGACTGGGGCATTTTCCGATACGTCCCAATTCAGCATGGGGACCTTTGGTGATCTAGGAGGCAGACAGGCCATGGCCGTGGTGAACCTTGCTTGGAATACAAATGGATTCTTTTGGGATGGTCGTTCCCCAACCTTAAGACATCAATCTCTTCAACCTATTCAGAATCCTGTGGAGATGGCCGAGACTCTGGACAACGTGGTAGCTAAGCTAGATCAAGATCAGATGTATAAAGACCAGTTCATTCGCGCATTTGGGGATGAATCAATCACTTCAGAGCGTATGGGCTTAGCCATGGAGCAATTCATGATGACAATAGTTTCCAATGATTCCAAGTACGATCGATTCATTGCAGGAATAGAGACCTTGACTGAAAGCGAAGAACGTGGTCGGGAGTTATTCTTTCAAGAGTATAACCCGTTCTTTCAAGAGATATCAGGAGCTGACTGCGCACATTGCCATTCTGGGATCAACTTTGAAAATGATCAATTCATGAACAATGGTCTGGATAGCGATGCTGAGTTCGAAGACATGGGTCGCTACGATGTGACTGAAGATGAGGCTGACAGAGCCAAGTTCAAAGTGCCAACCCTCCGCAACATTGAACTGTCGCCTCCATACATGCACGGTGGTCGATTCCAAACCCTAGAAGAAGTTATTGATCATTACAATGAAGGCATTCAGCTTTCTTCAACGGTCGATCCAGCGATTGCAAATACTGAAGCCACTGGTCTTATGCTTACTGAAGAGGATAAGGCTGATCTGGTGAACTTCTTAAAGACCTTGACCGATGATACGTTCTTGAACAACTCAGAGTATTCAGATCCTTTTTGAAAAGAAAGGCTATCAAACGCTTCCCCATGTTGATTGAGTGCTAATCGGTATCGATAGAAGGACCTGTTCATCACATGGTAGCAAGAATGGCTCCTCTGCGGAAATTGACAATAAGTGGAATATCTTATTGATATCCACGTTCTTATGATTACATTTAAAGGAATGAAATCCTTCTTCTCCATCGCATTTGTTGTCATGTTACTCTTTCAGAGTTTGGGACTGACATTCGGCACGCACTATTGTGGTGGCAAAGCGGTCAGTCACACGCTTATGGTTGCTAAGCTGACCGATATGAGTTGTGGAAAGACCTCTGAGTCCAGTAGTTGCGATAAGCATGAAGGCAGGGAAGGCATCCATAAGAAGAAGTGTTGCCAGAATGAGTTCGTTGCCCTTCATACGGATGACGAATTCAGTGGCTCCGGTGCCACCCTTACTCCGAAGGATGTTCTTCTGTTCACTGCCGCTACACAGCAATTCCTTGATTACATTACATCCACTCCATACTCTGCCGATTACAGCAAGTATGACCCTCCGCTGATCAGTTCAGATCTGCAAGCCCTTTTACAGGTATTCCGCATTTGACCATATGATGTAGGTCTCCTTCGTTGGCACGTGTTGTTCGAAGACCAAGGGGCTTCTGCCCAAAGATCCGATTCGATTCATCGAAACAATCTTTTTACATCATGCTTGATTCAATCATAAAATACTTTTTGGAGAACCGCCTTGTCACCACATTGTTGGTGGCACTCTTGGTCGGCTGGGGCATTGTGACCGCTCCTTTTGGCTGGGATAACGGCATTCTCCCAACCGATCCTGTACCTGTGGATGCCATCCCTGATATCGGGGAGAACCAACAGATCGTCTTCACCCCCTGGATGGGCCGCTCACCTCAAGATATCGAGGACCAGATCGGCTATCCGCTAACCACCGCACTATTGGGAATACCTGGTGTGAAGTCCATACGGAGTTCATCGGTATTCGGCTTCTCGAGCATCTATGTCATATTCGAGGAGGACATCGAATTCTATTGGTCGCGGTCGCGTATCCTAGAGAAACTCAATTCACTTCCCAATGGGCTCTTACCCGCTGATGCTCGCCCCACACTTGGTCCCGATGCCACAGCCCTCGGCCAGGTCTTTTGGTACACCCTTGAAGGCCGAGATCAAGAAGGCCATCCGACAGGCGGCTGGGATCTTCATGAGATACGGAGCATTCAGGACTTCTATGTGAAGTATGGTCTCAATGCCGTATCGGGTGTCTCTGAAGTAGCCTCTATCGGTGGCTATGTGCAGGAGTATCAGATAGAGGTGGATCCAGCTGCGCTCAAGGCCTATGATATCCCTCTTCATCAGGTGATGTCGGCCGTCAAGAATTCCAATCGCGATGCAGGTGCCAAGACCATCGAGATCAATCAGGCGGAGTACCTCGTGCGAGGACTGGGCTACATCAAGTCCATCGAAGACATCGAGAAGGCCGTAGTCAAGGTGCAGGACAATGTGCCGATCCGTATCAGCGACATCGGTCTGGTTCAGCTCGGCCCCTCCACACGCAGGGGAATGCTCGACAAGGATGGTGCTGAGGTTGTTGGAGGTGTAGTCGTTGCGCGCTATGGAAGCAATCCCATGCAGGTGATCGAGCAGCTGAAGTTGAAGATCACCGAGATCTCTCCGGGATTGCCCAAAAAGACATTGGCCGATGGACGTGTAAGCCAGTTGACCATCGTTCCGTTCTATGATCGCTCCCAACTCATAGGAGAGACCTTGGGTACGCTCGAAGAAGCCCTATCGCTTGAGATACTTATCACTATCCTAGTTGTGATCGTTATGGTTATGAACCTACGCGCCTCCATCATCATCTCCAGCCTGCTGCCGATCGCGGTGCTCATGGTCTTTATTGCCATGCGATACTTCCATGTCGATGCCAACATCGTAGCTCTTTCTGGAATCGCAATCGCCATTGGTACGATGGTCGATCTGGGCATCGTACTCTCGGAGAATGTGATCGAACATGTCAAACGGAAAGCCCCGGATGAATCACTCACCACCACCATATTCAAGGCCTCATCCGAAGTAGCCTCGGCCATTGTCACAGCGGTGGCTACAACCATCGTCAGTTTCATTCCTGTATTCACATTGCAAGCGGCCGAAGGGAAGTTGTTCCGTCCTCTGGCCTTCACCAAGACCTTTGCACTTCTGGCTGCTTTGATCGTGGCGTTGGTCGTGCTTCCGAGTTTAGCGCGATGGGTCTTCGGTCTGGATTTCAAGAAAGGGATCTGGAAGAAATGGACGGCCGTATTTCTTGCACTTGCTGGAATTGCCATGCTCTTTTACGGATTCATATGGGCAGGGATCACCCTGATCGCCCTTGGACTGGCCGACTTCATCGAGAAGCGATTTGGCGAGCGTCATTCTTTGCTTCAGTATCTCTCCTTGGCAATCGTTCTGCTGTCCGTGACGTGGCTCTTGGCGGGAGAATGGTTGCCGCTCGGTGCGAGTCGATCAGGACTGCTCAATTTCATTTTCGTAGCCTTGATTCTTGTCTTTATCCTCGGAGCATTCCTGCTTCTGGAGCGAAACTACGAACGCATTCTCCGCTGGTGCCTAGCGCATAAACGGACTTTCTTGGTCGTCCCAATTGTCACTATGTTCTTCGGACTCATCGTCTGGATGGGATTCAATCGCACCTTCGGTGTCATTGCCTCAGGTGCTGAAAAAGTAGGCTGGAACATCCGTGCTTCGGGTCCTTGGTCAGCCATGGCACACACGTTTCCTGGAATGGGAAAAGAGTTCATGCCCGCTTTGGACGAAGGGAGCTTCTTGCTCATGCCCACCTCCATGCCACATGCTGGAGTGGAGCAGAATAAAAAAGTCGTTCAGCAATTGGATATGCTCTTGGCCAACATTCCAGAAGTGGAATTGGCCGTAGGTAAAATGGGTCGGGCAGAATCGGCATTGGATCCTGCACCCATTTCCATGTATGAGAACATCATCAATTACAAGTCGGAGTATATGGTCGATGCCAAAGGGCATCGCATGCGCTTCAAGGTGGATGATGAGAGCCGATTCATTCTCAATAGTGGCGATACCCTTTCGCAGGACGAAGCATTGGAGAATGGCATTTCGAAGTCCGACTTGATCAGTGATGATCGAGGTCAATTCTACAGGAACTGGCGCTCCAACATCAACTCGCCAGATGATATCTGGCAGGAGATCGTGAAGGTGACCAAGATCCCTGGAGTCACCTCGGCACCTAAACTCCAGCCGATCGAGACGCGACTGGTCATGCTGCAAACAGGCATGCGGGCCCCTATGGGCATCAAAGTGTATGGGCCTGATCTCAGCACCATCGAAGCCTTTGGACGGGAGTTGGAGAGCATACTAAAAGAAGTGCCCTCGGTAAAGACAGAGGCTGTATTCGCTGACCGAATTGTAGGAAAACCCTATCTCCATCTCAACATCGACCGTGATGCCATTGGTCGATATGGACTGAGCATTGAGGATGTGCAGCGCACGATAGAAACGGCCATTGGAGGAATGCAGATCAGTTCCACCGTAGAAGGTCGAGAGCGATTCCCGATCCGTGTGCGGTACCCACGAGAGCTGAGGGATGATCCAGCAGCCTTGAAGAAGATCTATGTGCCCACGCCTATCGGAGCGCAAGTTCCCTTGGGGGACCTGGTAAATATGGAGTACGTCCGGGGCCCGCAGATGATTCGAAGTGAAGAGACTTTCTTGGTCGGATACGTGCTCTTCGACAAGCGTGCAGGTCATGCAGAAGTAGATGTGGTGGAAGATTCGCAAGCCTACATCAAATCAAAGATCGACTCAGGGGAACTGACTGTGCCCTCTGGAATCAGCTACAAATTCTCAGGCAGCTACGAGAATCAGATCCGGGCAGAGAAGCGATTATCGATCATCGTGCCCATTGTGCTCCTATTGATCTTCCTCATCCTCTATTTCCAATTCCGATCGGTGAGCACTTCGCTGATGATCTTCGCAGGAATCGCCATGGCCTTCAGCGGAGCATTTCTCATGCTCTGGGCCTATGGACAGACCTGGTTCTTAGACATCGGACTCTTCGGGTCGAACCTGCGCGAGATGTTCCAAATGCACACCGTCAATTTGAGCGTGGCCGTTTGGGTCGGATTCATCGCCCTCTTCGGAATCGCCACGGATGATGGCGTGCTCATGGGCATCTATTTGGATCAGAGCTTTGCACGCCATAAACCTGATACCATTCCTGAGATACGCGATGCAGTGCTCATCGCAGGGAAGAAACGAATTCGCCCGGCCATCATGACCACGGCCACTACGATCATCGCATTGCTGCCCGTGCTGACCTCTACAGGACGAGGAGCGGACATCATGATTCCCATGGCGATTCCCGCTTTCGGTGGAATGATCGTGGCCTGTATCACTTATTTCATCACTCCGGTCCTATACAGCTACCGTGAAGAACGAAACCTTAAATCCCAAGCATCATGACGCACAGGATACTCATATCAATCGGCCTTTTCTGTCTGCTTTCGACCATAGTCCGAGCGCAGACTGTAGAGGAATTGACGAAAGAAGCCTTGGAGAATAATCCGGGCGTGAAAGCGAGTTACGCGCGCTT
>JAQCAN010000103.1 GCA_027621335.1 Bacteroidota bacterium | reverse complement strand
GCAATCGGGTGATGCTCCCCAGGGGCTGTTGCTCAGGGATGAATTCAAGTGTTCCATCTTCCGACCGCATTTTCAGGGGCTCATCATTCTGAAGTCTATAAGGCACATTGATGGCTTTATCTTCTCCGATGACGGCATAGAGATCGGAGTTCTGAATGCTAGTCTCGGCCATTCGCAAGATGGAAGTCACGAAAATGGAATGACTAGCCAAGTCGGACATCTCAGGATCCAGTGATGCACTGAAGACATAGGTCCGCCCATTCTGGAAGGGGAACACACTGAGCAGGCTGTTCCCATCCTGCAGCCGTATCAAAGCTTCTTCCCGGCTCTGCACCCTTGCAAGGGTGCTATAGTGGGCGCTGGTCTTCGGCAGGTCCATGTTAACGGCCGTCTGTTCGAAGACATCACGGAAGAAGGGATGTTGCAAGTCGAGGCGGTCTGCCTTTCTGTGGGTCTCCGATCTGGCCGTGAAGGGATTGGCACCTACGCTCGTCAGAAGGCCTTTGTATGAGGCCAGGTCGAGTTGACTCGGAGGGATGATGACCAAGGAACCACCCTCGGCTACGAAGTTTTCCAAAGCTTGACTCAATCCACTGCTGGGAGTCTCCACTTGGCAGAGGAAGATGAGGTCCTGGGAGGTCAGGGAAGAAAAATCGAGAGACCTGGCCTCGACACTCTCCGTCTTGTAATCAGGGTCGTTCTGGAAGCCCTTGAGGCAGAGTGCAGTGACCTCTGATGGACCTATGGCCAATAGATTCCTCTGCTCACTGATCTCATAAGAGAAGAAAAGTTCATCATCGAAGACGATGGGGAAGTCCTCTATCTCCACCTTTACTTTCATCCATCCTGTTCCTTCATTGCGATAGGTCAGAATCGAATCCGTGGAGGAGTATGGGGCGATATCCATAGTTCCCAGAGATTTCTGGACGCCATTGATGCTCAGGCGGATGGGAAGCCCTTTGACGTCCTTTGCAGAACTGTTGACCACTCGAACTTTAAGTTGTTCAGGGCTTTGTGCGCTGCGCACTGGTGAATAGAAATAGAGCGTATCGATGAAGACGTTGCCTTGCCCTTCGCTCTCCATCCGCAACAAGGAGAGGTTCAAGCTGCTGTCCACCTCAGAGGGCTCCAAGTCGAACGTGCTCTTCTGCATGTCAGAGAAGACATACAGGGTGCGGTTCTCGACCTGCGCTTTGTCGAACGTATCCTCCACCCGTTCGTAGATCTCGCTCAGGCTGCGCTGATCAGGGCTTGGCTGAACTTCGTCAATGTAGTCCTGGATTTCAGTGGAACTGATGATACGCTGATGTTCGGGAAGAAGGTCGTTGGTGAGCAGGACAAAACGGTCGGTGCGCCCCAAGGAAGCCACTAGATTACGAGCTTGTTCCTTGGCCTGCCTGAAGAGGCTTCCTCCTTCATTCTCCAATTCCATGCTGTAGCTGTTGTCCAGATAAACAGCTACGTAACGCTCTCCTGTCAAGGAATCCTGATTGCCCAATGGGATGAACGGACGACAGAAGGCCAGCACCAGACAACCAACAGCCAAGAGACGGGAGAGAAGGACCAGCCAATGCTTCAATCGATTCCTAGAACGGGTCTGGAGCTCAACTTCTTTCAGGAAACGCACATTGGGGAACTCCAAGCGCTTGAATCTCCTGAAATTGAAAAGATGAATGATAATAGGGATGAGCAGCGCGAATAAGGCCAGAAGGAAGTGCGGATGCATCAAGCTCATGAGGGGCGAAGATAAAACTCTAGAACGTGCCAAGGGAATTTGATGTAGAGGAAAATAAATGCTCCTTAGCTTCATCCCTTCAAACAATTCTAAGCCCATCTCTCAGCCCATCGAAGAAGGAAAGGAATATGCACCGTTCTACAGGAACTATATGTCTCGCGCCCAACACCTCAATCTCTTGGAAGGGTTGAAGGATGAAGGGGATAGGGTACTGAAAGTATTTAGGAAGATCCCTGAAGAGGCCATCGATAAAGCCTACGCACCCGGCAAGTGGACCATTAGGCAGTTGCTTCAGCACATCACCGACACGGAGCGCATCTTTGCTTACAGGGCTTGCGCCATCGCTAGGGGAGAGACCCTTCCCATACCGGGGTATGACCAAGATGTTTATTCCAGTGCGGAACTCGACCCCACTTTGGACATTCAGGACATGGCGGACGAATTCGACCATCTGAGGAAGGCGAGCGTCCTATTATTCAGAGGATTCACTCAGAATAGCTTGCTGCGAATCGCTGAGGTGAATGGTGCTCCGATAAGTGTGAGGGCCATAGGTTTCATAATGATTGGTCACACCCTCCATCATCTGGATGTTCTTGAGGAGCGCTATAGGCCTTTATGGAAGTGATGCGCGGAAGCTGGATGAAATAGGTGCTTCAACTTAGGTTATTAAGCGTATAACCTCGGCTATCTAATCTCGTAGAACTACATGCGTGGAAGAAGATCAGCGTGGGTTATGAAAGCTATTGAATATAAGGAGTCGGTCCGTATACCATTCGTATTCGAACTATTCTTCAGTGATTGGGAGGGAAGGACAGAAAAGAGCCTTGCCAGAATAAGCCTATTTCTGAACTACTCTGCATTAATGCTCATATGGGCGATGTTGGCAGCCTTGGTGAGCCTTATGGCCGGTGCCAATGAGGTGTCCATGGTTCCACTGACCTTTGTCATCTTGACCTTGCTGAACATTTTCATCTTCCAATCCAAATGGGGCGGTGAATGGAGCTATTCAGTCCAGGCCTTCATCAGCGTCACGATGCCCTTCTTCTTCCAAGCCGCACTAGGGGGTGTGTTCTTGGGAGGCGTCATAATGCTCTGGGCTGCTTTGGCCATGATGTCAGCCACGGTCTTCCTGAGTCGATCGAGTAGATTCGGAATGTTGGCCATCTTCATTGCAGAAGCCGGCCTACTTTGTTATCTGGAATATGATGTCAATGAAAGGCTCAGTGTCTACATCTATCAGGTCATCTGGTTCACTGCGAATTTCGTTCTGGTCACAGTGGCTCTGTTCTTCGTAGCAGAACATTTCATCAAACAACAGATGAAGCATGCAATCTATGCGGTCAAAGAAAAGAGTCAGGAAATGGAGGTAAAACTGAAAGGCATTGACAGGGACACGAACCTGGCCATGAAAAGCGCCCTTCCATCCAACCTGGCCTTCAATATGGCCTTCACCGATCATTTCGTAGCACAATACAGGGGCGAGGTGGACAATGAGAATTTCCTCTGGTTGGGAAATTTTCTATGGCAATGACATCGTAGTCGTATTGCAGAGTGCCATTGAAGGGGTAGGAGCTACACTTTTGACTTTGGAATTGAAATCCCTCTTGAATGAAGTGGTCTACCGTGGGGGAGAGCATGAGGCTTCACGTGTCATCACCCATATCAGTGAATTCCTGAATCAAAGAGAGCGGAGCACCATGAAGCAGTCAGTGGATTATAACGTCATGGTCATGACCTATGACTGCACTGAATCCAAATTGAATATGGCCGTTCAAGGATTCGAAGTGCTCATCAAAGAAGGGAGCAGCAGTAAGAACATCGATTCCATATGCACTAGCTCTGTCCAATGCAATTCAATGAAACCGATTGGAACGGCCTACTTGAAATCTGTGACACTTGATGAGGAAGCACATGTGCTGTTCTATTCCAAAAGTTTTGAAGAAGCCAAGATTGAGGCGCAAAGTGACCTACAAGGGCTGTTCAACACTTGGATAGCCTCAGGATCCAATGAACTCCATACCCTTCATAAGGCGATGGACGGCTGGATGGCAGATCAGCCCCATGAGTCTGGCTCGGTGATGCATAGAATGGCTGTGGGAATCCCCTCTCTATGTGGGACTGATCTATTGAAAGAGCAAAATAGTATTTGGAATTGACGATGAGTGTCAATGCCGGGCAAAAGAAAAGCCCTGGAACGCCAGTGCGTTCAGGGCTTTATCATCTAGTGACCACGCCAGGATTCAAACCTGGAACCTTCTGAGCCGTAATCAGATGCGCTATTCAATTGCGCCACGTGGCCATGCATTCTTAGAATGCGGGTGCAAATATAGTATTCAAAAGCCTTTGACCGATACCCGATAGACGAATCTGATCATGGGCAGATGATTCAGTCGGTACTTCGCTTCTATGGCCTCACTGAGCTGAATCTTTTCATACATAGTCCTCCAATCCAAGTCCACCGTGAACTTGTCGAATTCCATGTTGATACCGAACTGGGCATAGGCCCCGAAGGAGGTGATGTTCGGAATGTTGTTGTTCAAGATCTGATTGCCACCGGCACCTACGGTCTGCGCCCTGAGGATGTTGAAGGAACGGGAACCCACAGTGAATCGGTTGTCCCTGATCTTCACCGAGGTCATCACCGGCCCGAACTCGAAGTGGGCCGCAATGTCTGTAGGCTCAGCCAATGAGACCTGATACCCCAAGCTTAGATTCAAGCGTTCTTCACGCCCTGAGATCTCGAAGCTCTCGAAGATATCTTGAGACGTTCCATTGTCATTGACAAAACCCAGCACGAAAGCATCTACCGTCTTCAGGTTAACGAAGAAGGCATCCAAGACCAAGGCATTGGCCCAATCGAATTGGTACCTCAGATTTCCTCCTAGACTCACAGTATTCTGATATCTCATCATAAGGGGATACTCCACCAAGTAATATTCAGAGACTGAATTGCCTAATTCTTGAAAGATCTGATCCCGGATATTGGGAATGAAGATGTATTCCCCGAGGTCCAGAAATCCTTCACCTTTGTCGCGTCCATCATAGAAAACAGCTGCCTCATCATTGGGTAGGTAGCCTCCTATATTCAATCCGAACATGAAGCCCTTCTTAGCCGCTGGATCGATGAATACGAAATCCGATCCTTCGCGATCTTCATCGTCCTGCGCGTTCATGAAACTCGGGCAGAGGAGGAGAACAAGCGAAAAAACTAAGAGTAAAGGTTTCAGATTCAGCATGGTCAGAAGATCCAGTTTTCTATTAAGAGTTGTAAAGATAGGGTGATGATGATTCCGTAGAGGAAGAGGCGGATGGATTTACGGTCCAGTCCTCGAATACGCGAGAGTATCTCCATGAGCACTAAGAAAATCAGAGCAAAAGCCAATTGCCCCACTTCCACACCAAGGTTGAAACCCAGCGCGGCCATGACGTAGCCATCGCTATTCGCGAAGAGGTCCACGAATCCTTGGGAATAGGCCAAACCATGAACGATACCGAAGAGGAGGGTCATCACATACATCAGGCGATCACCCTTGGCCCCTTGGATGAGGTGATGGATGGACGTTATAAGAATGGTCAAGGGAATCAGGAACTCCACCCAAGCGTTTGTGATGCGGAAAAGTTGGGTCAGGGCGATCAACATGGCCAATCCATGTCCCAACGTGAAAGCGGTGAGCAAGATGAGAATGCGCTTCCAATGTGTGAATTCGAATACCGCCAGGAGAGCGCCCATGAATAGGAGATGATCCAAGGCATGGATATCTAAGATGTGATGCCATCCTAGCGAGAAATACGGTTCAAAGGTGTTCATAGGACTACTTCAGATCGAAGCTGCAAATCAAAGGGAAATGATCGGACCAAGGGTCATGCGGCACTCGGTATTCTTGTAATTCAAGGTTGCTATCCGAATAGAAGATATGGTCGATGCGCAAAAAAGGCACGGGTCCGTTATAGGTATTTCCAAGTCCGAATCCCGAATGGGCATCCTCCAACTGTTCCGTTACATGGCCATAGGTATACGAGATGGGAGTGTCATTGAAGTCACCACAGAGGATGGCCGGGTATGGACTTAGAGCCACCTCGGCCATGACGAGTTCGATCTGTGAGCACCTGCGTTGGAATCCGTCACTCAGTTTGTGTAAGACGCCAATGGCGCCCCCCATGATGTGGTCCACATCCTGTCCCTGTCCTTCCAATAAGCCATACTCCTCGTTCCTGAAATGGATGGAGGCCAAGTGGGTATTGAACACCCTGATGGTATCACCCCCTGGTAGGACGATGTCGGAATAGATGCAATAGTTGTTGAAGTCCTCTTCGAAGGCGATGTAGCCTTTATTCACAATAGGATGCCGCGACATGGTCACCACCCCGAAGTACTGGTCATATCGGAAGACATGGGTGTACTTTTCATGAATGAACTCAGCCCCTGTGGCCTTCAATACATAGGGCATCGTCTGGAAGCCTGTGCCATGATCTCTGAAATAAAATTCCTGGAAGCAGAGGATATCGGCCTTTTCCCGGGCCAATCGCGCCATGATGCTGTCCCTAAGCTGCTCGTTCTCATTCCATTGATAGAACCCGAACAGCCGCACATTCTGACTCAGTACTTTGAAGGCTCCAGGCTCATTTTTACCAGATAAAGGAAGACCGAAATAATCCGTTATGGGATTCCACCCGATAAGGATGATGAGGAGAGGCAAGATCCACCAACGTGATTGTTTGGCCAACCAGAACCCTAGGAAAGCAAGATTGATGATAAGAAGGATGGGAAATCCTAGACCGATGAATGGCAGCCATTCGTTCTCAGATGGGCTGACCCAGCGCGAGGCATAGGAAGCTAGGAGGGCCAAGGCGGCCAAAAGGGTTGCCCCTTGCAAAAGTCGCTTGGTCAGGGCGCGCATGCCTCAACTTTTGTCACTGGCCTTGAACAAGGTCTCTTTCTCTTTGCTGCTCAAGCTCTCATAGCCACTCTTTGAGATTTTATCCAGAATGCGGTCTATCTCTTGCTGCATCTCACTCTTGCGCTCCATGTGGGAATTCTTTGGTGATGTCGGTGCTGGATTCTTGTGCACTTTGAAGGTCTTTCTCCTCCTTGGTAAGGACCATGTGCTCACTTGATCGGCCAAGCGGTCGAACCAGGTGGCGAGGTCTCTTCCATTCTTCAACTGACTGGCCCACATGAATCCCCAGATGGCGCCTCCGGCATGGGCGATGTGGCCTCCGATATTCCCTCCATTATTGGGCAATTGCAAGATGATGAAGATGATGGCGATCCACTTCAATTTCACAGGACCGATGAAAGGGAGGACCACTTGATAATCGGGGGAATAGGTGCTTATTGCGATGAAGACGGCAAAGACGGCCGCTGATGCTCCAAGCAGTGAAGTCCCTGAACCCTGAAAGGCAGGAAGCAGATTGAAGGCCAAGAGATACAAGGTGCCACCCACCAAGCCACCCATCCAATAGGTCTTGATGAAACGCTTGCTCCCCATCAGGTCATATAGGATCCGTCCACCGAAATGCAACCAGAGCATATTCATCAGCAGGTGCCAGAACCCTTCATGAAGGAACATATACGTGACCAAGGTCCAAGGCCGAGTGATCAACTCGTGAGGGGCCGCTGGCAAGGCCAGCCAATCGATGAGGTCGAAACTGCTCACTTGCGCAGCCCAGAGGATGAAAGAGAAGACCTTCAAAGCCAAGTAGATCCCGATGTTGATCAGGATGTATTTCGCTACGATCGCACTTTGGGCATAAAGGCCCTTTATCTCATCCACTACACCTGCCATATCAATAGAATGAAGAGCGTTTGCTGTTCCAGAATTTGACCAAGATGAAACCGAACAATGCCCCACCAAGGTGAGCGAAATGGGCAATGTTATCCCCTTGGAATTGAGACACGCCTAGGAAGAGCTCAATGGCCGCGTAGATCAAGACAAAGTATTTTGCCTTGATGGGGACAGGGAAGAAGAGGAGCATGAGTTCCGTGTTGGGGAAGAGCATGGCAAAGCCGGCCAAGATGCCGAAGACCGCTCCTGACGCACCAACAACAGGGATGTTGAAGATGCTGATGAGCGATTGGATCGGGGCCACCATGTTTTGATCGACCATCTGTCCCATGTATTTCTTCAAGAAATCAGGCACACCGTAACGGGCGATCTCCTGCTGCATATCAGGAGTCAATTGGGCAATGGCCTGATTCATCTGGATGAAATTCACCAACTGATGCAAGAAGACCGCACCAAGTCCTGTGACTAGATAGAAGATCAAGAATCGCTTAGGACCCCAGACCCGCTCCAAGGGTCCACCGAACATGAACAGGGCGAACATATTGAAGAAGATATGCCCTATTCCTCCATGGGTGAACATGTGCGTGATGAGTTGGAACGGTCTGAAAAACTCCGATTCAAAAAAGAAAAGGGCGAAAGTGCCGCGAAGCGGAGGAGA
>JAQCAN010000102.1 GCA_027621335.1 Bacteroidota bacterium | reverse complement strand
CGCGTGATAGGGGCTGATGGGAAACATACGGGCTATTCAGGTGGCTTGTGGCGCAAGGAATTTCTTTTGGATTTGGAGTCTGGGGTGAAAAGGCTCTTCTGACCGTTCATGGTGCAATCAATCGAAAACCATCACTCTTCAAAGGAAGTCATTCCAAGTCGAGCTCCAGGAGCTGCCATGCAATCTCTTCTCCGCTCAGAATTCCTCTGAGCTCCAACGTATCGCTTCGCAAGGCATAAGCGAGCTCTTCACCGCTTTCAGTCAATCGGATCATTTGAATGGAGCGGTCCTCCAGCATGGCCACAGGGAGGAATCGTCCATCATCGAACTCCTCGATCAAATAACCAGTTGTATGGAAATGAAGCCGCTTGGGATCACGCTCGGTCGGGTTCAAGCTCTCGAAGGATCGACTCAATAGACTATGCTCTAGTGCTTTGTTTGGAGTAGCTATTGCTGCTCTGGCCACCATGCTCAGTTCCAAGAGGATGAGCACGCCAAGCGTCCAATTGGGTCCTTTCACACTTTTGTCTAGGAACGGCCTTGGAATGTGAATCGACCCGGTATGCATGGACGATGTGATCGAGCGCAATAAGGGCAGAGAGAGGAAGATGCCGATGCCCAGCAGAAGAAGGACCAAAAGCTTCACATCGATATTGAAACTCAAGTTCAAGAGGAGGATGTGACTGAATAGAATGAGTGAGACAAGCAGCCCTATCTGCCTCATTCTTGGAATGAGAATAAGAAAGGCTGTCAACAGCTCAAGACCTCCTGTAATCAGATTGAAGAGGCGAGATGTTCCCATGGTCGTCCAAAATAGCAGGTCCTTATCGAATTGGCCAAGAGGGGTAAAGAGGAGCTTTCCATCCAAAGGGAAGAACTGCCGCATGAATAGTTTCTGAATCCCGTAGTGACCCAGATTCAGAACCAGGAATCCAAGGAGAAGAAACGTCAAGCCAATAGAGATCCATGACTTGACCAGAGGCCTAAAATGGCTGAAAATCAAAAAAGTTAAGAAGGCTAAAGGAAAGCAGCCAGCGAACATCAGGTACATACCCCTGCTGTCAGAGTAGACGGCAAAGCTGCGCGCACCAGTCTCTGAATGAAACAAGATTCCTAAAAACTGGAGAATGGCTTCCCAGGACTGGGTCATGTACATGCCTAGGTCAGGAAAGAAGGCATAGTCTATAGGTGTACATAATACCAATAGGCTCAGATAGATGAGCACGAAGCGTTCAGCACCTTTGGCTTCAGCCTTGAGCGGCATAACGCAGGGAATGTCGGTGCAATAGTATGTATGAACCCATCAGAAAGAGAAGTCCGAATAAAGCCACTGTCATGGGACCTTTGGGAAATGAGAAAGGCATGATATGGTCTCTCTTTTCTCTATCACTTGGTCGTTGCTCAAATCCTACCCAATCCTTCACCTCAGGAAAACGCGCTTTCAATTCATTCAGGCCGATTCTTTTGTCATTGAATACGGGATGACGAGACGTGTGATAGTATTCGTACAGTCGCCCATCTTTCGCGAAGTGTATCAATGCAGCCGTATCTCCCAGATTGACCACCCGCTCCATGGTGACAATTGGCATATAGACAGCCCCGAATCGGTCTTGTCCAAGAAGGGACGAATCTAGGGATCCGGTGCGCCCTCGCTCCAAGTGGAGCGTTTGCGAGGAACTCGAAATAAAGCTGTTGCTCAGGATTAATATGCAGAGGAGATGTTTCATGGTTCAATAGATAGATATCGTCCATATACACCCACCCCGCGAATGGGTTCGATCTAAGCAACATAAAGGGATTTGGAATCAGTAATTGTTGCCCCGACCACTTATGACACTGAGAAAGAACTAAGTGGGTTGGATAGGAGTGTCCTATTTACACGAACGCTTATCTTCGGCAGCCGAATCATTTTTTAACCTTCAATTCGCGATATGTCATTACCAAAAGCATGCATCTTCGACCTGGATGGAGTCATTGTAGATACCGTGGATGCCCACTATAAGGCATGGAAGACCATGGCCGATGAATTAGGGGTTCCCTTTACGATGGAGGACAATGAGCACCTCAAGGGAGTAAGTAGAGTGGATTCCATGAGCAGGATCCTCGCACTTGGGGAGATTGAGAAGACTGAAGAAGAACTCATGGATTACACCCGCAGGAAGAACGATATCTATCTGGAGATCATCTCTAAGATGACCCCAGATGATATCTTGGTAGGTGTGAAGGACTTTATACAACTGCTCATAGACAATGGAGTGGAGGTTGCCTTAGGCTCCTCCAGTAAGAACACTCCGACCATCCTGAAGGCAGTGGGACTGGATAAGACCTTCAAAGCTGTGGTGGATGGCAATCAGGTCACTCACTCCAAGCCTCATCCTGAAGTCTTTCTGAAAGGCGCTGAACGTCTCGGTTTCGAACCCAAGGACTGTGTGGTTTTCGAAGACGCGATCTCAGGCGTTGAAGCCGCGAAAAGGGCTGGAATGAAATGCATCGGAGTGGGAGAGGCTGAGGTACTCTTTGATGCCGACCTTGTAGTCCCTGACCTCTCGAATATTAATTTGGACACGTTAAGACATCTCCCATGAAACATTACATCAAACACGATCCTTGGTCCATCATCGAAGAAGGATTCAATCCTGACTATCACCCCATCTCTGAGAGCATCTTCAGTATTGGGAATGGCTCCTTTGGGCAGCGGGCCAATTTTGAAGAGACCTACACTGGTAAGAGCTTGCAGGGGAGTTACATAGCAGGCGTCTACTATCCTGACAAGACCCGTGTGGGATGGTGGAAGAACGGCTATCCAGAATATTTCGCTAAAGTCTTGAACGCGGCCAATTGGATAGGTATCGAAGTCTTGGTCAATGGCATTCACCTAGACCTCCACACTGCTGAAGTGAAAGATTTCAGAAGGGAGTTGAATATGAGAGAAGGTTGGCTCAAACGAAACTTTACTGCCAAGCTTCCTAATGGCAATGAGGTAGGCGTGGAGTCCATCCGATTCTGCAGTATGGCCCGCCCCAAAGTCGGAGCGATCAAGTACACCATCACGCCATTGAACTTCTCTGGAGAGGTGACACTGGTCCCTTATGTGGATGCAGATGTGATGAACTCGGATTCCAACTATGATGAGAAATTCTGGGTGGAGCAGGAGAAAAAGGCCACTCATGATTATTCTTATGTCATTGCCAGCACTAAGAAGACCGATTTCTGGGTGAGTACAGGAGCGTCCTATCACATCGATGGGCAATGGGAGAAGACCTCTTCCAAGACCGCAGAACGTGAAAAATATGTGGAGATGAGAGAAACAGGCTTGGTCACACAAGGCAAGCCCTTCACCATTTACAAGTACGCCTCCAACGTCTCCACCATGGATGACGTGAAACGTAACTTAGCCAAGCTTTGTGAGGAGTATGTCAAGGAAGCCAAGGATGCCGGATTCGATAAGCTTTTGAAAGAACAGAGAGAGGCTTGGGCGTCCAAATGGGAAATGAATGACATCCGGATCGATGGGGATGTTTCTGCCCAACAAGGTATTCGCTTCAATATCTTCCAACTCAACCAGACATACACAGGTGAGGATGAACGTTTGAATATCGGTCCAAAGGGCTTTACAGGAGAGAAATATGGCGGAAGCACCTATTGGGATACCGAGGCTTACTGCCTTCCATTCTACTTGGCTACAGCCGAGCAGAGAGTGGCTCGTAATCTATTGATATACAGGTATAAACATCTGCAAAAGGCCATAGAGAATGCCCAGTTGCTTGGGTTCAAGGACGGAGCTGCACTCTATCCCATGGTGACCATCAACGGAGAGGAGTGCCATAACGAATGGGAGATCACCTTCGAAGAGATCCACCGTAATGGAGCCATCGCCTATGCCATCCATGATTACATCAACTACTATGGCGATGAAGAATACCTTATAGAATATGGATTAGAAGTGCTGATTGCCATCTCTAGGTTCTGGTCACAGCGTGTGAACTGGTCTGAGGCTAAGCAGAAGTACGTGATGCTTGGAGTGACCGGCCCCAATGAGTATGAGAACAACGTCAACAACAACTGGTACACCTCCAAGATGGCGCTTTGGACCATGCGCTATACCATGGAGGGCTTGGCCCAATGGAAGGACGATGAGCGCTTGAAAGCCCTGAAAGAGAGGGTTAAATTCAATGAGACCGAAACAGAACGTTGGAAAGACATCTTGGAAAAGATGTATCTGGGACACGATGAGGAGCGAGGCATATTCCTCCAACAGGATGGCTTTCTGGACAAGGTCATCATGCCTACGTCTGAACTTCCTAAGTCGGAACGCCCAATCCATGAGAAGTGGTCATGGGACCGTATTCTCCGTTCATGCTTCATAAAGCAGGCTGATACGCTTCAAGGCATCTACCTCTTCGAGGATGAATTCGACATAGAGACTATTAAGAGGAATTTTGATTTCTATGAGCCGCTCACCGTGCATGAGTCCTCCCTATCACCTTGTGTGCATGGTATCCTTGCCTCACGTTTGGGGCGTAAGGAGAAGGCTTATGAGATGTACATGAGAACCGCTCGCTTGGATCTGGATGACTATAACAATGATACCAAGGACGGTTGCCATACGACCAGTATGGCGGGAACTTGGATGGCCTTTGCCAAGGGATTTGCTGGCATGAGGGTGAGGAAAGGGGAGTTGTTCCTATCTCCATCACTTCCTGACCAGTGGACGGGTTATGCTTTTAGGATAAAGTTCAAGGAGAAGTATCTCATCATCGAGGTGAGTCAGTCTGAAGTAACAATCAAGAATGACTCAGAAGGAGATTTAGGGTTTACTATATTCGGGAATTCATACGAAGCCAAAGGAAAAGGAAGCGTCTCGGTTCCTATGCAGAAGGCTTGAGAGACCTATAAACAATGGGGCTGACCTTAGCGGATCAGCATAATGGTTCCGTATGCCTCTTCGATAGCTGAATCGAATACAGAGCGCACTTTAAGTCTGTAGGTATAGACCCCATTCGGTGCAAAGTATTCTCCGCCTTCTGTTGCCGATCCATTCCAGCTGTCCGTTATATCGGTGGAAGAGAAAGCTATGTTTCCCCATCGATCAAAGATCTCCAAGGAATAGAACCGTCTGTCCACGGCATTGCCTTGTACCTGATAAAGGTCATTCACCCCATCGCCATTGGGACTGAACGCTGTTGGCATGTAGAACCCGAATTGCTCCTGCATGAAGTTAGCCACCACGGTATCATTGGTGGCCAAAGTAAACTGGATCAGTTCGTTCTTGTTGTCAGGATTCGGGATGTGATTCCTTAGTTCCCAATTGATCAAATCGTAGAATTCATTGGGTTCGGCCTCGAGTTTCATGAAAAGATTCGGGGCGTAGAACTTTCGTGTTTTTGGATAGACGGTGATCAACGTATCATTCAGGCTTATCTTTCCTGTACCTGGAGCTTCCACCCACAAGGTCAGTGTATAGTTCTCGTCTTCAACGAAGTGGGCCGTGATGATGTCATCTTGGCTCAAAGTGAATCCGTTCGCTGCCACTTCTTCTGGCGAAAGAAGCACGTTGCCAGCGCTCCATCCGACAAAGGTGAAGTGGCTTGATGCTGTGGCATCTATTAGGTAATCCTCGTTGGCCAGAAGCTGGCCTGTATTGTAAGGGAGATTGTATTGGGGGGCTCCCTCGAAAGAGATGAATCCACCACCAGGAGGATCCACGTTGAAGGTCACATTATAATTCTCCAACTCATTGAAGAAGGCTACAACGAAGTCTGTTGTATCAGCCCTGAAAATGGTGGTGTCGTTATTGAAGTCAGTAAGGATATTATTCTCAGTCTCCCAATGGTCGAATTCCCAGAAGTTCCCCGATGGGATAGCAACAAGATCCTGAGGCACGTTCTCAGGGACTGTAACTGTCGTAGGCAGGTTGGCATACACAGTGGATCCCAGTTTCACACTGCCGGCCCCATCAGGCTCTGCATCCAACACCACATCCCAGGTGTCCGAAACGAACCACGCCACAATGGTATCTTGTTGAGTGAAGGTGAAAGCGGCTGTGTCCACTAAATAATCTGTCAAGACATGGTTGTTCAACTCCCAGTGGCTGAACACGTTGATTCCATAAGCGTTGGCCTCCATCTCTACGTCCAGATTCCCGAAGTAGAATCCTTCCCATGGGAACTCTGTGAGTTCCAGAGTATTGAACTGCACCCATCCAGCTCCAGGAGGCTGCACTTCGATGTAGAGCGGGTAGGGGCCATCAACATCATAGCAATCGATTAGGCCATCATTCAAGGCGGCACATCGGTCATCTATGAAATCTCGGATCACCTGAACATTGTTCTGCCAATCGGCCACAGACCCTCCCCATCGGTCGACCTGTTTCTGCATCTCAGGCTCGATTAGTCCGGTCAAGCTATCCAAATGGTGTTGCATGTAGTCACAACTGAAGACACTCTGAGACAGGTCCACGAATCGGGAAACGTAATCGTTGTAGAACTCATCATTGTTCAACAAGGCATTCAGAATGGGTACATGGCCCTGTCCTCCAGGGTTTCCGATGTTCTCAGGATTGCAGGGGTCGGCTTGAGGGGTAATATCCGGAATCCCTGTAAAATTGATGTACTGCCCGAAGGAGGCGTCATTGTCCCAAAGGATGTAGCGCCACTTCTTCTTATCTCCATTGGGGTCTTTTCCTCTCCACCAACCTGTATTCCAGTTCAACCAGTCAGTCGTGACCACATAGGAATTCAGAACGAAATAGTCAATCAAGCTTCCCACATTATAGACCGACTTGACATATTGGTAGTTGGCCGGGTCGGTCATGTCCTGTGTGGTGATAAACGTCACAAGAGGCGTCCACTCATTGGCTGTCCCACTGTCGAATTCATACCAAGTTCCTCCCCAAGTCTTGATGAAATCCACCTCACCCTCACCTTGGTCGTAATAATAATCTGTGAAGTCCAGATCATCGACTTTCTCTCTCACATCATAGACCCCCCAGTATTGGCCATTGACATAGAGCACGCAAGGTTCATGGGAACGTTCATCCATTCTCAAGTCTCCAATCTGACTTAAGGAGTGCACATAGGCATCGATGACATGGGCACCTCCACCGGCAGGCGGAGAGAAAGGATAGTTGTCATTGGCTCCTGCTTTGAGGATGAGCCTCTGATAGCTTGGACGGTCCTTGGTCCTGAAGATGGGGTAGTGGATCTCGTCATTGTAGCCCATCTGATCCCGTGTGATATAGTCTATACCTCGTTGTGGATACGCCCAAGAGTCATTGCCATGTTCGTTGAAGTCGCCCCTTGCTTCATCTCTCTGTTGGCCATCCTCTCCGAAATACTCGATGTGTCCTTCAGGGCTGATCTGAGTGCCGTTCATGAGGGTCAACAGGTTAGGACCGGAAATGGAAAAAATTGGAACCACATGGCCTTCATTGATGAAATAGGAATTGGTCTCCATGAAAGAGGGTAGGATACTGGGGTCATTGCTGAAGGCCCTAGCATGAAGGACGGTGGTCGTGGCCACATTGATCGGGCCAGCGGCTATCGGTGAAGTTGCAATAGGAATGGCCCCATTGGTTGTATATCGGACGGTCACATTGGCCTGTGGTGACGTGATGTTCACATCTATCCCTGTCCCATATGCCCCAGGCGCCATGTCCATTACCGGTGTTATTGCATAGTCTGAAGAACCTCCAGTATTCGTTGCGCCCGGACTTGGATTCGTGAATATGCCCCAAGCGGGTCCACCGTTCACAAGACGTCCCCTAGAGTGATTCTCCTGAGTCCGCTTATCCATCCAGTATGCATCAATGATATTTCCTGAGGGGTCGGCCAGAACGGCATATTCCTGACTGGTCTGATTGATCTTGAAGCTAGTGTGTATATTATTTCCTGCAACAGTATTCCTATTGGAGGCAAAGACGACCCTGAATCCTCCCGCTGGCACTGTTACTGATGCACTGACCTGGTATTTCGTTGGGTCGAGGATGTCATCAGAGAAATGGTAACCGTTCAAATCCACAGCCGCACCACCTGCGTTATAAATTTCGATCCAATCTTCATATTCACCGTAATTATCGGTGAAATCAGAGTAGTTGGACGCGCTGACTTCATTGATAAAAAGCTGTCCAAAGGCTTGGGTCTGCAAAAAGATGGCAAGGATAAGTAAGTAGGATATCTTCTTCCAGTTAGTCATATGCTGTCTAAATTACAGTGTTGCAGGTAAATCCCCTATGCTTTTTCCTTCCAT
>JAQCAN010000101.1 GCA_027621335.1 Bacteroidota bacterium | reverse complement strand
GACCCAGGTCCAGATGGCGGACAATGGTTATTATGACGAGATACATGCCAGGTTGGTCAGCAATGATCAGGGTGTGGAACTACTCAAAGAATATTTAGAGGACGGAACCATCACCGCCAAAGAATTGGGCGGATGGGAATGTGCTAAGTGTCACTATTGATTATGAATCAGAACGACTCTATGGGAACTGAGAATAGATATTGGACCGGCATGGAAGACCTCCATGAGACCAAAGAGTTCATGGATTCTGCCAAGAATGAATTCAATTCAGACTTGACGGTCGATGAATTTGTATCCGGTGCTGGTGAGGCCAACTTGAGTTCAGGCCGAAGGGATTTCTTGAAATTCCTTGGCTTCAGTGTTGGAGCTGCCACTTTAGCGGCATGTGAGACTCCTGTGGTGAGAGCTATTCCGTATGTGAACAAGCCAGAGGAAGTCACGCCTGGAATGCCGACTTACTACGCAAGCACCTTTCATGATGGTTTTGATTATGGTTCCATTCTGGTCAAGACCCGTGAGGGTCGCCCTATATACATAAAGGGTAACCGTGACCATGGTCATGGCTCGGTCAATGCCAGGATGATAGGTTCTGTCCTGTCTCTCTATGATGGCACTCGCCTTCAAGGTCCTATGAAAGGAAGCTCGCCCATCTCTTGGGATGAGGCCGATCAAGGCTTGAAGGATGCTTTGACAGCAGCAAATGCGTCTGGATCAGAAGTGGTCATACTGACCGAGCCCATTGCCAGCCCGTCCACTGAGGCCGCTGTAGGTGAACTCAAGGCCGCTTACCCTCAAGCAGTCATCACCCATGTCCCTTATTCCCCTATCAGTTTCGAAGCCATAGGCAAAGCCTATAGGAATGTAGTCGGTGCATCCGGAATGCCCTACTTCGACTTCGCTGGGGCTAAAGTAGTGGTCAGTGTGGCGGCCGACTTCATGACCGACTTCCCATTGTCCGCTCAGTACACGACAGCCTACGGAAGCAGAAGAAAGCCCGAGGGAGATTGGATGTCCAAGCACTACCAGTTCGAGTCCATCATGAGCCTTGCAGGTAGTAATGCAGATGTCCGTAAAGCCATCAAACCATCTGAAGAAGGGTTGGTCTTGGCTAGTATCCTCAATCACATCACCGGTCAAGGCTCGACCAACGCCATGTCAGAAATGACCAAAGGAGCTGCAGAAGCCTTGAAAGGGGCTCGTGGTGCATCATTGGTGGTCGCAGGGAACAACGACATCCACTGTCAGAACATTACTGCACAGATCAACTCGGCTCTTGGAAACATTGGAAAGACCGTTCGCACGGACAAGACCGTTCGATTGGCCAATGGTGACAGCACCGCTTTCAATGCATTGGTCGATAGGATGAACAAAGAAGGCGTGGCAGTCATGCTGATGCATGGCGTCAATCCTTCATATGATAGCCCGAGGGCTGTTGAGTTCAACACTGGCCTCGCTAAGGTGGGCGCTTCATTCTCCTTCTCTTCACATGCCGATGAGACAGCTTCGAAGTGCAGCTTTATACTTCCGAACCATCACGCGTTGGAGTCGTGGAATGACCATAACGTCATCACTGGACATTATGCCCTGTCACAACCGACTATACAGCCTCTTTACAACACCAGGCAGTATCAGGAGACTGTCCTCAAGGCCGCTGGCAACGAGACAAGCTATTACGAGTTCATCAAGTCAAACTGGAATGGCATGGCCGACATGCAGTCCACTTATGCGACTGACGAGTTTTGGAACTATGCCTTACACAATGGTTCGGTCGACCTATCAATGTCCTCCTCTTCCTCCATCGAAGGCTCTGAAGAAGGCAGCTCTGAGTTCGACCTGAGTGCCTCGCTCTCTGCTGTGAAGTCCATGTCTGACAATGCCGGTGGTATAGAGGTAGTCTTATATTCCAAAGCTGGAGCTGGAACTGGTGTTCACTCGACTAATCCTTGGATGCAGGAATTACCTGACCCGATCACCAAGGTATGCTGGGACAACTACATCACCATGTCTCCTGCCCAAGCGGCTGAGATGGGCTTCAACCTATATATGCGTGAAGAACTTCCCGCTCATACTGCAACAGTAAGCGTCAATGGAGTGGACTTGACACTCCCTGTCGTTCCTGTTCCTGGTCAGAAGATCGGCACCATCGGTATCGCTTTAGGATATGGACGAGGTGCGAATGGCGAGAACATTGGGAATGCTGCCTTCCAGACCAAAGAATACGGAGGTTACGACCTTGACGAAGCGGGTAATAAAAAACCTATTGGAGGAAACGCCTATCCTCTGGTGCTTATGAACGCTGGAATGCCTTCATATCGACTCACTGGAGCAACGGTCACTGGAACTGGTGAAACCTATCCGATCGCCTCTACCCAGACCCATCATACCATCATGGACAGGGAATCTGTTCTGAAGGAGACCACATGGTCCAATTACAAGAACGGTGATGTAGAGTCCTATAATAAACCCCATACCCTTAAGGTTCATGAGGGAGGTGAAATCATAGATAAGCCAGTGAGCGAAGTGGACCTATGGGATCCACATCCGGTAGAGGGAATCGGACATTGGTGGGGATTGAGTATCGATCTTAGTTCCTGTTTGGGCTGTGGCGCGTGTATCACTGCCTGCCACACCGAGAATAATGTTCCTGTTGTAGGAAAAGATGAAGTGCGCAGGTCCAGGGATATGCACTGGTTGAGAATCGACCGTTATTTCACCTCCGATATGACCAAGGAGAGGGCCATGGAAGAAGATCTAGGGACCATCGAGATGTATAGCGAGATGGAGGTGCCTTCAGAGAATCCATCCGTGGTCCATATGCCAATGATGTGTCAGCATTGTAATCATGCTCCGTGTGAGACGGTCTGTCCAGTTGCTGCAACCACGCACTCTAATGAGGGTCTGAATCAAATGACCTACAACCGCTGCATCGGAACACGTTACTGTGCGAACAACTGCCCTTACAAAGTGCGTAGGTTCAACTGGTTCAACTATAAGGCCTATGCCAAGTTCAGTGAAGTGAACCCTTCTCAGGACATGATGGGACGTATGGTCTTGAATCCTGACGTGACCGTTCGTTCTAGAGGAGTGATGGAGAAGTGCAGCATGTGCATGCAGCGCATCCAAGCTGGAAAGCTGGATGCCAAGCTTAAAGGTGTCGCAGTGCCTGATGGCAGCTTCACAACGGCTTGTTCAGAAGCTTGCCCCAATGATTGCATCACCTTCGGTGACTTGAATGATGTGAATTCGAAGGTGCATCAAAAGCGCAACGACAAGCGGGCCTACCTTGCCCTTGAAGAAGTAGGGACACGACCAAGTATCAATTACATGGTCAAAGTAAGGAACCGAGAAGAGAACTTAGCTTAAACGCAACAGAGTATGTTCAAAGAAGCAGCAATACGACAACCTCTTATCCTAGGACAGAAGTCTTATGGGGACATCACCAGTGATGTCATCAATCCCATAGAGAACAAGGCGCCTAAAGGATGGTACATTGCTATAACCATATCATCCATCATTGCTCTTTGGGGAATCGGATGTATCCTCTACCTCATAGGGACAGGTATAGGAGTATGGGGACTGAATAAGACCGTTGGATGGGCTTGGGACATCACCAACTTCGTGTGGTGGGTCGGAATCGGTCACGCAGGAACGCTTATCTCAGCAGTATTGCTCTTGTTCCGTCAGCGCTGGAGAATGGCCATCAACCGCTCTGCTGAGGCGATGACCATCTTTGCCGTTATGATGGCTGCTCTCTTCCCTGGAATCCACATGGGAAGGATCTGGTTGGCGTATTTTGTGTTCCCACTTCCTAATCAGTTCGGTTCGCTTTGGGTGAACTTCAACTCTCCACTGCTTTGGGACGTGTTCGCGATCTCTACATATTTCACCGTGTCCTTGGTCTTCTGGTACATTGGTCTTATTCCCGACTTCGCCACCATCCGGGATCGTATGAAAACCCCGATGGCAAAGAAGATCTATGGTTTCTTGAGCTTCGGATGGAGCGGAAAAGCTAAGCACTGGACCCGATTCGAAGAGGTATCCTTGGTACTGGCTGGTATAGCTACTCCTCTTGTATTCTCAGTCCACTCGATCGTATCCATGGACTTCGCCACTTCGGTGATTCCTGGTTGGCACACCACCATCTTCCCTCCATACTTCGTTTCTGGAGCAGTTTTCTCTGGATTCGCCATGGTACAGACGCTTATGCTGATTATGAGGAAGACCATGAAATTGGAGAATTATGTGACCATCAAGCACATCGAGTACATGAACATCGTCATCATCGTGACCGGTTCTATAGTCGGTGTGGCCTACATCACTGAGCTCTTTATGTCATGGTACTCAGGAGTAGAGTATGAATCCTATGCCTTCATCAACCGTTTTTCAGGACCTTACGCTTGGGCCTATTGGGCGATGATGACTTGTAACGTCATCTCTCCCCAGTTGTTCTGGTTCAAGAAACTGAGGACCAGTTTAGGCTTCACTTTCTTTATGTCGATTATCGTGAACATAGGTATGTGGTTTGAACGATTTGTAATCATTGTGACTTCTCTGCACAGGGATTACGTTCCTTCTAGTTGGACATGGTTCCACCCGACCTTTGTGGACATAGGCGTATTCATTGGTACTATCGGAATCTTTTTCACCCTTTTCCTTCTTTTCGCACGATTCTTCCCAGTCTTGGCTTTGAATGAGCTAAAGAGTATTCTGAAGGTCAGCGGTGAAGAATACAAATCCAAGCATTGACCTTATGGCGAATAGTGTGATATATGCGATGTATGATGACGATCAGACCTTGATCAAGGCTGCCAAGGACTTGGTGGCCAAAGGCGTAAGGGTCAAGGATTGCTACTCTCCTTTCCCGATTCATGGGATTGACCCCATCATTGGAATCAAGAGAACCCGTCTTGGGATAGTGAGCTTCATGTTCGGCCTTGGGGGTCTTAGTTTGGCTCTGCTCGGCACATGGTATTTCATGATTCATGACTGGCCCATGAACATTGGTGGTAAGCCGAATTTCGCGTATCATTTCAATGTCCCTTCCTTCGTTCCTATTTTGTTCGAGTTCACCGTCTTCTGCGCGGCTCACGGCATGGCCTTCACTTATCTGATTCGCAATCGCACCCTTCCAGGGATGCCAGCTGTGAACCCAGATCCAAGGACCACGGATGACAAGTTCGTATTGGAAATCGATTCACAGGAGAATTACTCCATGTCGGCAGAAGACCTCATGGAAGCAGTGAAAGGAACCGAAGTCTTCGAGTTGAACCACAAGCAATATTGAACCAAGGATAATGAACACTCCCAAGCATACCAAGTGGACCTTATACCTCTCAGCAGGACTTGTCATTCTCATGGGTTCATGCAGCACCGACCCGCTGAGTCCGGGTATAGAGTACATGCCTGACATGTACCGCACTCCATCCATCGAGGAATATGTCGATTATGGAGAGATCAGGGACAGGATCAACGATTCATTAGCTAACCGACTGACTGCCCTCTTACCTGTAAAGGGAACAATTCCATTCTCAGGCAATATGGACAAGGCCAAGTACAATTTTCCTTATCCCTACCCCAATACAACTGAGGGATATGAGCAAGCTGGCAGGGAACTCAAGAACCCAATGGTGTTCAATGAAGAGGTATATCTCTACGCACAGGCACAGTATCAGATTTTCTGTATCCATTGCCACGGTGAAAAGGGAGCTGGCAATGGAGGTCTAGTGACCAAAGGAAAATTCGCGGCACCACCAGCCTACCAAGGCATTGAAGGCTTGACTCAAGGAAAGATGTTCCATACTCTGAATTACGGAAAAGGAAACATGGGCTCACACGCAGGACAGATCACTCGTGAAGACCGCTGGAAACTTGTTCACTATGTACAATCCCTCCGTGATGAAAAATACGATTGGGCTTCGGTCGAAGCCGCAATGAAGGGAACGGCAGATGCTGGAACTGAGAATGAAAACCAAACGCAAGATTAAGGATGGAGTTCAGTGTAACCAATAGAGGAAGAATCATTTCGCTGCTGATGATGGCCATCGGTGTCATCTCCTTGATTCTAGGATATATGTATCAAGAGCACGACCAGTTCTGGGCGAACCTCTTGATCAATGGCTTATTCTTCACATTCATATCTCTAGGAGCACTCTTCTTCATTGCACTGCAATATGCTACAGAGGCGGCTTGGAGCATGATGGTGAGAAGGATCTATGAGGCCGTATCGAGATTCCTCCCATATGGTATAGGGCTCTTGCTCGTAGTATTCATCGGGGCCAGCCTTCACATGAATCACATCTATCACTGGATGGATCCCGCTGCTACACATGAGTATGTTTTAGAATCAAGCCTTGGGTCAGGCCATCCCCACTTTGTCGATACGTTGGAAGAAGGGGCCGCAGTCAATGAAGAGTATGACTCGATTATTGCAGGCAAGTCTGCTTTCCTCAACCTACCCTTCTGGTGGATCAGGAACATCATTTATTTTGGGATCTTCCTCTTCTTCATGAACTATTTCCGAAAGCAATCCTTGCGCGAGGATAAGGAAGGTGGAATCAACATCCATATGACCAATTATAGGAGAGGAGCCCTATTCCTTGTCTTCTTCGCGGTTTTCTCTAGTACCTTGTCATGGGATTGGGTGATGAGCATCGATACGCACTGGTTCAGTACTATGTTCGGTTGGTATACCTTCAGCGGTATGTGGGTAACCTCCATGATAGTCAGCTTGATCCTTGTGCTCTATCTGAAGAGCAAAGGCCTTCTTCCAAATGTCAATGACAGCCACGTTCACGATATGGGGAAGTGGGTGTTTGCCACTAGTTTCTTGTGGACCTACCTGTGGTTTTCGCAATTCATGCTCATCTGGTATTCGGATATCCCTGAAGAGGTCACGTATTTCCAGTCAAGATTCGAGACATATGGTGTACCGATGTTCACTATGATGTTCATTAATTTTGCGCTTCCCATGCTGGTCTTGATGTCCAGAGATGCGAAGCGTAATGTGAGATTGCTCATCACTATCTCAACCATCATATTCTTCGGACATTGGTTCGATGTCTATCTGATGGTCATTCCAGGAGTGATGTTCGAACATTGGGCTGGAATCCACCCTACCGAAATTGGAATGATGATCGGCTTTCTAGGTCTGTTCATCCTTGTAACATTAAGAGCACTTGCTAGTGCACGATTGGTGCCTGAGAACAGTCCTTATCTAGAGGAAAGTATCCAGCATAGTATTTAATTACAGAGAGAAAGAACGCATATGAAACTTCTCATAGTCATAGTAGTACTTCTTGCAGTGGCAGCCATTGCCCAAGCAGTGCGCGTGCATGAATTGGCAAAGAAGCTGAGTGGAAAGCGCGAGGAAGAAATCAGCATCTCTGACAACAACCTGAATGCTAATCTCTGGATTGTTACTTTGATTGCCTTGATCGGGTCCTTCTTCTATCTCATTTACCGCTATAAGGATGCCATGCTTCCTGAAGCTGCGTCAATGCACGGTGAGGAGATCGACACTTTATTCGCATTCAACCTCTGGCTGGTCTGCGCCATATTCGTGGTGATGAATATCCTCTTGATGTTCTTTGCATGGAAGTACCGCTATAGAATGGGAGAGAAAGCCTTCTACTATCCTCACAATGACAAATTGGAGATGATATGGACGGTCATTCCTGCGCTTACCATGGCTATCATTATCATTTATGGTTTGATAGTATGGAATGACATAACCGATAAGGAACTTCAAGCGGATGCCATTGAGATAGAGCTATATGGCAAGCAATTCGATTGGACTGCAAGATATGCCGGAGAAGACCGAACCTTAGGTCCTTCATCTTTTAATTTCATTACAGGCAGCAATCCACTGGGTATCATCACTCCTGAAGTATATGATGCCACATTGGAAACCATAGAAGCTGACATGAAAGCATTGGAAGCTTCGTTGAAGAACGAAATCCTTTCCGAGACGGCTTATGAGGAGGGAGAAGCAAAGCTAGAACGTCTTCAACGCCTGAAAGTCAGAGTACTTGGATTCGATAAGAATGATCCGATGTATGATTTTGCTAAGGATGATATTGTAGTGGATAAAGGTGTTTTCTACCTCCCAGTAGACCGCGAAGTCAATTTCAAGATCAATTCCCGTGATGTCATCCACAGTGCATATATGCCACATTTCAGGATGCAGATGAATGCCGTTCCTGGTATGACTACGAGCTTCAAAATGACCCCGACCATAACCACCTCTGAAATGAGGACTAAGACCAACAATGAAGAATTTGACTATGTC
>JAQCAN010000100.1 GCA_027621335.1 Bacteroidota bacterium | reverse complement strand
GAGGGTTGAGGGTTCGAATCCTTCCCGGGTCACTTGATGATCGAAAAGATCTCCAAGAGCCTTCTTTGAGTTGGTCGCCAAGCGAGAGCTTGAGCGAACAGGTCGGAGGAGGCTCTGATCTTTTCGATCCATTTCGCGGAGCTGCGAGGGAACACCGGAGGTAATCTTCGTTGGGTCAAGCTTGCTTGAAAGGAGACCTGGAGAAGGCTCTCATATTTTCGATCCATTTCAGGATTCAGATGACCCCATTGGCCTCCGGCATTCCGGATCATGACACTTGATCTTTCTATTCGTCAGTTCTCGACCCTCATCTGAAACGCCTTAAAAAGGTATCCTTGCAACATGGATGGGCTGAAGTACTCGAAGTCATGGGGCATCTTGCTCATCACAGTGATGGGATTATTAGTCTTCGCTCCCCTGTTAGAGTATTTCGTGAAGTGGGACAGTCTCGATCAATACCTGCCTTTCCGCTATTTTCTTTCCTATGCTTCCAACAGCTCAGGCCCGAGTCTATGGCTGCCCTATCAATCCCTTGGATATCCAGTCTATGGGGATATGCAGAGTGGGTTCTGGTATCCGGTCACCTGGCTACACATTCTATTCGGGGGCTATGGATTCCAGAGCTTCAACATCGAACTTCTCCTTCATCTTATACTGGCAGGCTGGGGCATGTTCTTGCTCGGAAAGCGGATGCGGTTGGATGATATGCCGTCCTACGTCATGGGGCTATCCTACATGACCTGTGGCCATCTGGTGGGAACCACTCATGTCTTCACCTTCGTCATAAGTGCCACGTGGATGCCCTTCATACTTTATTCCCTGATCGACCTGAGACGTGTTCCAAGCGCATTGAACCTGTTGAAAGCAGCTTTTTTCATCCATCTTTTTCTAAGCGGAGGCTATCCAGCTTTCAGTATCATTTTCGTCTACTTCTTGATCTTCTTTTTCTTGCATTGGCTATGGAAGAGCCATTGGAAAGGCAAGGCATGGACCATAGGATTATCCTTGGCGGGTCTGCTCTTGCTTCTAGGTTCGGGATACATCGCTGCTCAGATTGAAGTCTTCCCTTGGATGAGTCGCTCCGAGACATTGCCTTATGATGCGTTCTTCTATACCAACTCTTTTTCATGGAAGCATTGGTGGTCCTTCTTATTTCCCATCGTTGTCAGCACGGATGCTGAGTATTTCGGATCGGATCTGAGCATGATCAATGGCTATGTGGGCGTATTTACCCTCTTGTCGGCTCTGTATGCCGCACTATTTGTCAAACACCCATGGAAATGGTCGCTTGTTGCAGTGGTGCTTTTCGCCTTAGCGGCTTCAGCAGGTCCTGACACCCCGCTGCGTTATTGGCTCTATCGTTTCGTTCCAGGGTTCGATCTCTTCAGACACCCTGCACTCCTCAGATTCTATGTCATTCTTGCCCTTATTCTTCTCGGTGGAATTGGCCTTCAAACGGCCTTTGACCTGGGGGGAAGTCGGTTCAAAAGGACAGTCTTCTTCTCAGCCATCGGATTGACACTTCTTACGGTATATGCCACATGGATCAATGGTCCCGTTCCTTACGGGGACATCTGGACCTTCTACATGAACAATGGCGAACGAAGCGACTTCGGGCGTTGGGCACTGATAGGGTTCATGGGCATTCCGATTTCTCTGTTGGTTTGGAGTTTCTGGTGGGTGGTCAGGTCTCCTGACCTTATGGTCAAACCTTGGTTGATGGCGGCATTGATGTTCTTCATAAGTGCTGAAGTGGTCTTGACCACGGGATTCTCTGTACCTACGACAGTCATCAACAACATCCGTATTGCCGATCAAAGGGAGGCCATCACCCAACTTCCTCAAACGCGAACTGAGCAAGATGCGATGCTCCCTATCCATGACATCAACATGAACAACCAAGGTGTGGGTATACAAGGTGTTTGGCGAAATCTCGGCATCTGGTCCAGACGGACGGCTGTCGATGGCTACAATCCCTTTCAATTGAAGACCTATGACCAACTGAGGAGCGATTCTCTTTTGATGGCCTGTGGATTGATCTGTGCTAAGGAGGGACAGGTCAGCGACCTGATCATTGGCAAAGATGAAATATCTGCTCAGGTTAACTTGGAGAACGCAAGTATTGTGGCATTGTTACAGAACCCTTATCCCGGCTGGGAGGTCTTTGTGGATGGGATGACTCAAGATTTGGCTGAAGAAATCTCTGTTCCTAGCACCGAGATCCGTAAGGGCCTTCATGACGTTACCTTCCGATTCGTGAACCGGAAGATCGTACTCCTTTTTTGGCTGAACATGGGTGCATTCCTTCTTCTGAGCGTTGTGATGATGAGGATGGAGATCAAGTGCGCACAACCATCTTGACATAAAAAAAGCCTGATGCTAATGCATCAGGCTCCTTCGGAGGTCGGTAGCAGATTCGAACTGCTGTACGTGGTTTTGCAGACCACTGCCTAACCGCTCGGCCAACCGACCCTGGTTTCTTGGGCTGGCAAAAATAGGAATTAACAAGGCTTACGCAAGGTGAATCACAAGGTTACAGTCGTGCAAACTCTATCTACATTGCCATTTATTGGAGGAGCGGGCTTACAGACCCTCACTTCTACAGCTAATACGCGTAGATCTTCCTTGATCCTGTTAGCAATTCTCCATGCGACACTTTCGATCAGTTTAGATCTTTTGGAGACTTCTTCCACAGCTATACGGTTGATGAGGACATAGTCCACGGTCTTATGGAGGTCATCTTCCTCAGCGGCCTCTTGGAAATCTACATCCATGATCACATCGATGACATACGGCTGACCTATGAGGGCCTCCTCTTCCATACAACCGTGATAACCATAGGCCTTTATGCCTTCAACACTGATTTTATGCATGATGTAATGCTTTTATACCATTCTCGATTCTCTGGGCACATTCTTCCTTTCCCAAAATCTCCATAGTCTCAAAGAGGGAAGGGCCGGTGCCCGTTCCAGTAATGACCAATCTCATATTGGGCATGACCACTCCCATCCCCAAACGCTCAGATTCCAAGAAAGCTTTAAAGGCTGTTTCCAGTTCGATGGATCGGAAGGGTACCACAGAGCTCATTTGAGTCCAAAGTGAATTCAGGATGCCAGCTGTATCAGGTTTCCATTTGCTACTGCGTAACTTTTCATCATAGCTGGTAGGCGCTTCGAACATGAACCGGCCTTCTAGCATATCCTTGGCGAAAACTGCGCGTTCCTTCAAAAGAGCGATAGCCTTCAAGAGCGTGGGGTCATCAGCCTCGAGACCCGCATCTTTCATCAATGGTCTGAGTTCTTCGGCCAAGTCAGCTTCGCTGCGCATTCGCAAATATTGCTGATTGAACCAACGTGCTTTGTCCGGATCGAATTTCGCTCCTGATTTTCCAACACGCTCCATTGAGAAGGCGGTTATCATTTCCTCCTTACTGAAGATCTCTTGCGTTGTTCCAGGATTCCATCCGAGGAAGGCCAGTATATTGATGAGGGCATCAGGGTAATAACCTGACTCCCGGTAACCACTGGAAACGGCACCCGTGGACGGGTCCGTCCATTCGATCGGGAATACAGGGAATCCGCCAGCGTCTCCATCACGCTTGCTCAACTTCCCCTTGCCATCTGGTTTCAGGATAAGGGAAAGGTGGGCGAATTTGGGAGCAGTCCATTCAAAGGCCTGGTATAGCATCACGTGCAAAGGAGCAGAAGGTAGCCACTCCTCACCTCGGATCACATGAGTGATCTCCATGAGATGGTCATCCACTATGTTCGCCAAGTGATAGGTCGGCATGCCGTCATGCTTCATGAGCACTTTGTCATCCAACTGATCAGTGCTCACTGTAATCCAACCGCGTATCTCATCCTCGAAACGGACCTCTTCCCCTCGCGGCATCTTGAATCGGATCACGTAAGGCTCTCCATCAGCAATCTTCTTCTGGACGGTATCGATGGGCAGAGTCAAGGAATTCTTCATTGAATTCCGAGTGATGTGGTTGTACTGCCATGAAGCTACTTTGGCCTGCTTTGCCCTTTCCCTGACTTCATCCAGTTCTTCTGGTGTATCGAAGGCATAGTAGGCCCAGTCCCGCTCTATCAGGAGGTCGGCATACTGGCGGTACATCTCCTTTCGCTCGCTCTGCCTGTAAGGGGAATGGGGTCCTCCGACTCCCACCCCTTCATCAGGTGAGATCCCTAGCCATTTCAGGGCTTGGAGGATATAGTCTTCAGCACCTTCAACGTAGCGGGTTTGGTCCGTATCTTCAATTCTAAGAAGGAACTGGCCATTGTGATGCTTGGCATAGAGGTAGTTATATAAAGCGGTTCTTACCCCACCGATATGGAGAGGGCCAGTCGGGCTGGGAGCAAAGCGTACGCGAACAGGAGTTAAAGACATAACGAAAGTGAATGAATTTTGTGGCCGACAAAGGTAAGGGAATCAGACTCTATAGCGGATTCTATTGACAATCCAAACTCCTAGGAGAATGAGACCGATGAATAGGAATTGCATCACCTGGAGTGACTCCCCGTCCATGAGCCCCCAAAGGATGGCTGTGATGGGAATGAAATAGGTGACCGATGAACTGAATAAAGCGCTTTCACGCTTGATGAGCTGGTTGAAGAGCAGTAGTCCCACGGCAGTCGAGAACAAGGCTAGAGTGGATATGTAAGCGAGCCCTTGCAGCCCAGATTCATGATGGGTCATCACAGTAAAAGCTCCTGAGGCCCAAGCATATATGCCGGTCATCGGGCTGACCATGACCAGGGAGAGGGCTGAAATGGTCAAGGAGGGAATGTCAGATAGATAGGTCTTCACAGTATTGATACTGATGCCATAGAAGCTCGTGGCCAATACAATGAGAAGGGCATGGCTGCTCAAGCTCAGTGGCCCGTTGTTATTATAGAAGACAAGACCAGCTGCACCGACAAGACCGATAAGAACACCGAGCAACCCTCTTTTGTCAAATGAAACCCTGAATATGGTCACACCTAAGATGAAGGTAAATAGTGGGGTCAAGCTATTCAACATCCCGGCCAAAGCTGAATCAATGACTTGCTGGGCCTCTGTGAATAGAAAGGCGGGAATAGTGGTCCCTATGAGACCTGAGATGAGCATGAAGGGGGCGTATTTTGACCGTAGAAGTTTGAGGTGTGGCACAGCAAAAGGCAAAAGGCAAAGGCTGGCTATGAAGATCCTCAGGCTGGCGACCTGCTCAGCGGAATAGATGGGCATACCAACCTCATCGAACATAGCCTTTTTCATCAAGATGAAACTGCTTCCCCATATAATGGAGAGCACTGCAAGCAACAAAATGGAAATGAGGGAGTTCTTAGAAGAAGTTGATGCCTGAGTCACGGGATTGCAATTAATTTTGTGAAGCTATGTAACCTAATAGAGGTCACAGGCGTCTCATTCAAAATACTTCGCCATGAAGACAAGACTGACCAGCGGATTGTTCCTGATTGCCCTGACCTTTTCTGGGTGTAGCAACCAAACATCCCAAACAGGACCATCAGTGGCTCCAGAGACCACCTATACCTATATGGAAGAGAGTTTTGGTGAACCCACAGCCCGTCTCTTGATTTCTGGAATGAGTTGTGAGCAGATGTGTGGTTCTCGTGTGAAGTCAGCTGTAGCCGCTTTGTCCGGAGTGGAAGACATTCAACTCTCCTTTTATGGAGATGTTACCGTAGATACCCTCACCGTATCATTCGACCCACTGAAAGTCCATGCTGAGGATATGGTACATGCCATTCATGCGCTACAAGGAAGCAGCACCTATCATGTGGATCAAGTATGGTTGAGTAAGGAAGCAAAGACTTCTTTCATTCATGATGACAGTTCTTCCAGCCGCAACCAAAGGGATAGGAACAAAGTCACAGCAGAGCGTTTCAGTATTCCCAACATCTTTGATGCGCTAAAGAGGGTAAGCTCGATATAAGTCCGGATCAGGTTCTCATTGATTTTAGGGAATTCCTGGCGCTTAGTTTTCTTCTCTTCAACCCTTCAATCTTTTTTGATGTCAATCCCATTGCATGCTCAGTTTTGAGCAAGGGGTAAGGGTGAATTGTTAATTCGTCAATCTTATATCAGAGTGCTATTCAGCAAGGATACTTTATTAAGGTTTTTCCTTCGCTCATACGGATCGTATCAACTTCAGTAATCTCCTTTCATAACCCTTTGCATCGATTTCCTTTCGTGAATGATACTTGTGCCAGTGAGCATCCACGACATGGGGGACTTCCTTCTCTTGCTAAGAGAAAAGGCCCGATTCACTTGGAAACGGGCCTTTCAGATTCTTATGCGCGGGGAGCATCAATGCTCCTCTTCACCAACTTCCAGAGGAACAATCTGAGGAACGAAATCCTCATCTTTTCCAGGCTTACTGTAATCATATGGCCAACGGTATACAGTAGGAATCTTTCCCGGCCAGTTACCATGAATATGCTTCACAGGAGTGGTCCACTCGAGTGTATTGCTCCTCCATGGGTTCTGACTAGCTTCTTGACCTTTTCTGAGGCTGTAGAAGAAATTGAACAAGAAGAACAGTTGGGCCACACCACCTAGGATGGCGAGTGATAAGTACATTGAGATCCATCACTCCATTGAACATAGGGAAGTTACTGTAGTCATAATACCTTCTAGGCAATCCGGCCATTCCTACAAAGTGCATAGGAAGGAAAACCCCATAAGCACAGATGAAGGTGGTCCAGAAATGCGCCATACCCAGCTTCTTATTCATCATACGTCCATACATCTTTGGGAACCAATGGTAGACCCCTGCGAACATCCCGAAGATGGCTGACATTCCCATCACTACGTGGAAGTGTGCCACTACGAAGTACGTATCATGCACAGGTATGTCCAAAGCCGAGTCTGCTAGGATGATTCCAGTCACACCACCTGTTACAAAGGTGGACACCATTCCTATGGAGAACAGCATTGCTGGAGTGAAAACCAAGTTCCCTTTCCAAAGCGTAGTGATATAGTTGAACACCTTCACTGCGGATGGAATCGCAATCAACAGGGTCGTTGCCACGAAGACGGAACCGAGGAAGGGGTTCATTCCTGTTACATACATGTGATGTCCCCATACAATGAATGAAAGGAATCCTATGGCGATGATGGATCCTATCATGGCCTTATATCCGAAGATGGGTTTTCTAGCATTAGTGGAGATGACCTCAGAGGTGATTCCAAGTGCTGGAAGGAGTACGATATAGACTTCTGGATGCCCTAAGAACCAGAATAAGTGCTCATAGAGAATTGGGCTACCACCTACATAATCCAATGCTTCACCGGCAATATGGATGTCTGATAGGTAGAAGCTAGTTCCCATCATCCTGTCCATCATCAAAAGGAGAGCAGCAGAGAAGAGTACAGGGAAACTAAGAACTCCCAAGATTGCGGTGAGCAGGATGGCCCAGATCGTCAAGGGCATACGGGTCATCTTCATTCCATCGGTACGGAGGTTGATGATGGTCACAATGTAGTTCAACCCTCCAAGAAGAGAGGATACGATGAAGAAGACCATACTGATCAACCACATGGTCATTCCCATTCCTGAGCCCGGCATGGCTTGAGGCAATGCGCTTAAAGGAGGATAAACGGTCCATCCACCACTGGCTGCTCCACCTTCAATGAATAGGGAAGATATCATGATGATGGACGACAAGAAGAAGAACCAATATGACAACATGTTCAGGAAGCCTGAGGCCATATCACGTGCCCCTATCTGTAGTGGAATCAGGAGGTTTGCGAAGGTGCCACTCAATCCGCCTGTAAGAACGAAGAAGACCATGAGTGTACCATGTATAGTCACAAGAGCTAGATAGGCATTGGTATCCAACACGCCTCCAGGAGCCCAACGCTCACCCAAGAAATAGTTCAAGAACTCGAAGCCTTCTCCTGGCCAGGCAAGCTGTATCCTGAAGAATACAGATAGCATATAGGCTATAATTGCGATGATGATCGCAGAGACCAAGAATTGCTTCGAGATCATCTTATGATCCTGACTGAAGATGTACTTGCTTACAAAGCTCTCTTCGTGATGATGATGTTCTGCGTGTGCGGCCATTACTCTCCTAATATATTCGATGTCACTTCTGCTACTCCCTCCGCCTCGGGTGATTCGGGCTGTACGAAGGTGTTTTGTTGGCTCAGCCATACATCATACTCTGCCTGCTCGACAACCACTACTTTCATCTTCATGTTGTAGTGAGCTGCTCCACATACTTTGTTACAGAGTAGGACATAGTCAAATTCTTCATTGTTGGTCTTGGTCCTCATTTCAGAGGTG
>JAQCAN010000099.1 GCA_027621335.1 Bacteroidota bacterium | reverse complement strand
AGTATCGGCAGTGATGCGGATAGCTTGAGTAAACCTTTCGGGCTGAAAGACCATGTAAACCCCGCATCAGCCCCTCGGGGCTGTCATGGACGTCCCGTCCATGTGACCATCGCTCTGCGATGGTCTTGCGGGAAGGGTAGGTCGATGAGATAAATGATGAAGCTCAACAAGCTTGCTTGATGAGGACAGAACCCGGCTTACAGGACCTTGTTCCTTTTTTATTTCCCTTCGACTTGGGCTTTCACAGAGCGTGCCAGCAACTCATGCTCTATTAGGATAGCCAGCATCTGTGCATCACATCTATAAAGCAATCTGAACATCGGAAAAGAACCCATCCACTGTGCCAAGCGGCCATTGAAAGGATGGAGGATGGGGATGACCCCGAAACTGAAGTCTTTATTGAAATCCAAGAAGCCTGAGATCGAACCGATGTCTGAATCAGCAATGGGCCTTTGACCGAGCTTCATGAGTGAAGAGCTCCTAAGAAGCCTTGCTATGGGCTTCTCCTTCTCGTTGACCTGCTGCAAGTCCTTCAGTACGGAGGATCTGATGACCTCCAATTCAGGATAATATCCAGTGGAAAGGAGATCGGCCATCCCATAAAGGATTACTGAAGTAAAAGGGTACCAAGCGGAGATGGACCATGACGCTGAAAGATGCTCACCTTTTCGAAAGGCCTTGATGAGGAATGTCAGACTGGCCTCATCGACTTCAGTTTTTCCAAGGTCATATATAGCATTGAACATCAGTATATTACAAATGACGGACAAATCCATATCCACAAAGAGACTCTTGCTACCTATCCATGTATTGTAGATCCTGGAGCTGCGATAGGCTTCAGGGCCGCGCTTAAGGTATTTGCCACCCTTCCCATTGGCTCGGTCCAGCATCATGGCTTTGAGCTCTGACGCCCTATCTTTGGAATGACTGAAGCCTCTAAAGGCCATGCAGCTGTCATCCGCGTCATCAGTGGGTTGGAAGGTTCTGAACCGATGGAGGAATGTTCCATTAGGGAACCATTCTTCAGGCCGATAGAAATTGTAGCTCACTTGACCATATCGGCTCCGGTAACGTATCAGTGCATTCCTGCTGTCATCACATATACTCTGACTGAGGGTGCGTTCTTCAGCAGACATGATGGGGTGCAGCCTCTTAAGCACTTGAATGATCCAAGAGACGAAATAAACGTTGTCTTCTAGCCTTGAGAATCTGAGAACAGGATGATAACGAACAGATGGAAAATTCCCCTTGGGGATATCAAATTCGCCTGTGGACTGCAGACCTTTCAGGGCCTTCAGAGCATCAAGTACCATTCTCAGGCGATGCGATCGTCCTCCAATCGGAGGTCATGCCCCATCTTTTCTTTCTTGGTGCGCAAATACTCCTTGTTGTGCCTATTCGCATCGATCTCGATGGGTACGTTCTCCACGATTTCCAGACCATAGGACACTAGACCAGTGCGCTTCTTCGGATTGTTGGACAAGAGCCTCATTTTGCTCACGCCAAGATCCCTTAACATCTGGGCACCGATACCATAATCGCGTTGGTCCATCTTGAACCCAAGCTCCAAATTCGCCTGCACAGTGTCCATGCCTTCCTCCTGCAGTTTGTAGGCTCTGAGTTTGTTGAGTAGCCCTATCCCTCGACCTTCTTGATTCATGTAGATGATCACCCCTTTACCTTCTTTCTCTATCATCTCCATTGAGCGATGCAGCTGAGGCCCGCAATCACACCGGCAGCTGCCGAAGATGTCTCCAGTCATACAAGAAGAATGGACTCTGACCAGGATAGGTTCATCCAGTTCCCAGGTTCCCTTGGTCAAGGCCAGATGGTCCATGTCATTGGTGATCTGCCTATATGAAGTCAGTTTGAAGTCCCCATAGCTTGTCGGTAGGTCGACATCGACCGTACGTTCGATAAGGCTCTCATGCTTCAGCCTATATGCAATGAGATCCGCAATACTGACTAATTTCAATTCATGTTTGTCCGCGATGACTCTCAATTCAGGCAGTCTGGCCATGGTGCCATTCTCGTTCATGATCTCCACCAATACTCCCGCAGGTCTGAATCCTGCTAGACGTGCTAGATCGATAGCTGCCTCGGTATGTCCCACACGTCTGAGCACGCCTCCTTCCTTGGCTCTCAATGGGAAGATATGACCAGGTTTTCCAAGTTCGGATGGATGTGTTTCCGGATCCACCAGAGCCCTGATGGTCTTTGAACGGTCAGCAGTGGAAATGCCTGTAGAAGTGCCATGCCCGATAAGGTCAACGGAGACAGTGAAGGGAGTTTCGAACTGAGCGGAGTTCTGAGAGACCATTAGGTCAAGGCCAAGTTCATCGCATCTGCTCTCTACAAGGGGAGCACATATCAATCCACGGCCATGAGTGGCCATAAAATTGACGATCTGAGGAGTGACGCACTCAGCAGCAATGATGAAGTCTCCTTCATTCTCACGGTCTTCATCGTCTACTACAATGACGACCTTTCCTTGGCGGATCTCCTCAATAGCTTCTTCAATTGTATCTAATCTCATCTCCATGATGGGTTGCGTTCAAAAGACAAAGGTAAGGCTAAGTTGGCGGCCAACAGACCACATGAAGAATCAGGAGACCCTGTCCATCTTCGGCTTGGTCTGGTTCTCTTGATAGAAATCGACCAGTTTGCGGGTGAGGACGGCATTATCATAATGGTCCTCAACGAATCTTCTGGCGGATGAGGAAATACCCTCTAACATGGCCGGGTTCTCATGGATATCTCTGATTCGTTGGATGAACTCCTCCCCGCTATCAGCAATGAGGATGTTCTTCATATGGGTGGCCCCTATGCCCTCGGCCCCGACAGATGAACTGATGATGACCTTGCCCATGGCCATACCTTCTATGATCTTGATACGGATACCCCCTAGAGATTGCAGGGGAACAATCATAATGCCTTTGGAGAGCATATATTTCTTGGCACTGGGCACCTCTCCATCCAAAGCAATGCCTTTGTTGGACCCTTTGATGCTGTAGTTCCTGGTCTCTTTACCAGCAAGGTGAAGACTGAATTGCGGGAACTCCCTCAATATCCCAGGCCAAGCCTCTGCAAGGAACCAATCCATGGCCTCAACGTTCGGCATCCAATCCATGGCGCCCAAATGAAAAAGCGTGGGTTTGAAATTGTAAGGATGTTCTAAGGGATAGTCAGTGGAATCTATTCCGAAAGGGATGGTGACCACGGGCGCTTTTCCATCTAAGGCCTGAAAATTCCGTGTATCATCAGGGCTTATGGTGGCCACGCCATCCACTTGATCCAATATGGCGATCTCATAGTCCTTTAGTCTATTGGCTAAGAGCTTCAAGTAAGCCTTTTTCGGACCTGAGGTGGAAATCTTGGCCATCCGTTGATAGATCTTGAACTCGAGGTTATGGGACCGGAGGATAACCTTTGCCTTGCTAAACCTTCTTACGGTAGCTATGTAAGGGGTCATGAACAGACTCTCCAATTGGACCACATCATAGTCATTCGCTCTTAACGAGTGTTCCAAGGCTATGTCCATGTCCGTGGAGAAGAACCGCGATACATTATATGAATCCCTGGTGATAAGGCTAGAGAAAGCGTCCACGAAATTCATCCGAGTATCCACGTATACGGATTCGATTTGCGTACTCCTTACATATTCTTCGGAAAGAAGGTGAGGCTTGAAGGGGTGCTTATGTGTACTAGCGCACAAAACCTTCACGTCATGTCCATCCTCCAACAAGCCTTTCGTCAGATTGTTCATAACGATACAACCTCCATCTACGGCTGGCCTTGGCGGCTTATGGCAAAGCTGCAATATCCTCATTTGGTCACTCCCATCTTCCTTGGGAGTAGGCGTTTGATTAGTTTTTCATAGGTGCCATAATCGAATAGAGCCGAATCATTGGCAGCCTTATAGGTCAAAAATAGAGCAATGGGCAATAGAATAGCAGTGCTCAGCCACATTCCTTCAACAGGTTCTAAGGATCCCGAATTCGACATTTTTTCACCCGTAATGGACGTGATATGGAAGATCAGGAAGAAGACTATGGAGAACACGACAGGCAGGCCCAGTCCTCCTTTCTTGATGATTGCACCCAAGGGTGCACCGATGAAAAAGAGAAGGATGCAGGCCAATGAAAGGGTGAATTTCCTATGCCATTCATTCCAGTGTTTGTTTATAAATAGTTTTCTGTTCTTGAGATCATCCTCAGCACTTCGGAGATATGAAGCTGAGTTGTTCACCATGTTATAAGAGACCCTGAAAAGTCGTTCTTGTTCTTGCTGGCTGAGTGAATCAATGGTCGTTTGAATGTCTGCAACAGCTTGTATCGATGTATCCAGGCTATCCCTAGTGATATAGAGGTTCTTATATAGATAAGCAGAAATGGCCTCCTTCCTGCGTTCTACCTGCTTGGTGAGTGAATCGGCCGTGGTGCTCAATTGACTGAGGTCCTGCATTGGAATGTTGTTGGTCCATTGTTCCTCATCACTCTCCTTGAATTCGAAACTGGAAAGGTCCAAAGTCAGCACCATCTCCTTGAATGAGGAGAACACATGTGGTAATCTGGGATCTACCGTTCTGCCCACCCCTTGCTCATCATAGCTATATCCGTCATAGAGTTTAAAGAGCATATACCTCCCTGATTCAGTCTTATCCATTCGACCTGACTGTGCTCTGATGACAGTGGAATTTCCTTTGTCTTTCAGCTTATGGTCGTAGATGAGTACATCATACATCATGTCGGCCTTGGTATCCTTTCGCCCTACTCTGATGCTGTAGCCTTCCAAACCATTATAGAAGACACCTTCCTTGACCTCCAGCATGGGCTTTTGATGCACCACATCATACAAAAGCGATCTGGACTTCAGATTAGCATAAGGCGTAACCCTATTGGAGAAGAAGAAGGCACCAATGGAAATGAAAATGACCAGGACGATAAGTGGTCGCATGATACGCAACAGACTCAGTCCTGAAGATTTCAAGGCCACCAGTTCATAGTTCTCTGCCAGATTCCCAAAAGTCATGATCGAGGACAGCAGTATAGCCAAGGGTAGGGCCAGCTGGACTAGATTCGTGGATTGGAAGAGGAGCAGTTCCAATATGATGTTCAACTCCAATCCCTTGCCCATCAAATCATCCAGATACTTCCAGACGAATTGCATCAGTAAGATGAACAGAATGAGAATGAAGGTCAGGATGAATGGACCTAAGAAAGACTTGATGATAAGAAGACTCAGCTTTCGCATCTCTTGTGGAGAGCTTATTAAGGCATGATCAACTTCCGATGCTCTGTCTTAGATTATCTACCTGCTTCTCCCAGAGATCGGATGCACCTTCTACATCGTCTTCATCACAGAAATCCGTGATGATAAGGGCGACCTGGTTGGTCATAGGGTCCACATTGATCTTGATCTCCAAATAGTTCTCATCCTCCTCATCTTCGACCCACTTGAACCTGACGTATTCATCCCTCTTTTTCCCTAGCATCTTTGCTGTTTCTTCCGAATCATCCCAAATGAAGATATAGTTCCCATCCCTATCGATATTAACGTCATCGGCAAACCATCGGCTCAGACCGCTGGCGGTGCTTATCATGGTGTAAAGAACCTTCACTGAGGATCTGAGTACGAATTCCAGCTCTATCTTTTTCATGGGGTACCTCTAAAATGGCAAGGTGCAGCAATATAGTGAACAATATGTTCTCATAATAGCAAGGCGGTCAGTAAATGAATAAGGCCCTCTTTTGGAGGACCTTATTTGGTAGCGAAGGGGGGAATTGAACCCCCGACCTCAGGGTTATGAATCCTGTGCTCTAACCATCTGAGCTACCTCGCCAAGTCCCTTTTAAGGTCGGACATATCCGAATCCTTGTTTAAGGGCCGCAAATATATATAGTTTTGATCATCGGATAATGCGCTATGGCCATTAGTTCAATTTATCACCTTTGCACTATGTTTAGGTCAAGAACCCTGCGCACCTTTTCGTTGTCGATCGTCTTTTTAGCGCTGATGCCTTCTATATCAGGCCAGAGGGGAATGTCGGAGGCTGCTGTTTCAGCCATGCTCATCGATGAGAATGGTTCTTCGATTCCCTTTGTATATATGTCTGCCCACTCTTCGGTGGATTCAATGCTCATTCAAGGCGCCACGACCGACATGAACGGTCAGGTTCAGTTATCCCTTCCTCCAGGATCCTATCTGTTCCAATTCAGTTTTCTCTCTTATAAGACTAAGTGGATTGGACCAAAAGAGATAGAAAGAGCACCCTTGGACCTTGGTAGAGTCAATCTAGAGCCTGCAGTGGAGAACCTTCAAGAAGTGGAGATCATTGGCGAATGCTCACCGATGGAGTTGAAGGTAGATAGGAGGGTCTACAACGTACAGCAGGACCTGACCAACAGAGGACGCAATGCCTCTGATATCCTGGATAATATTCCTTCAGTAGCCGTCAACGTTGAGGGGGGGGTGAGTCTGAGAGGAAGCGAGAATGTGCGGATCCTCATCAATGGTAAACCCTCAGGGTTGATAGGTCTTTCGGGTGGTGACGGATTGAGGCAACTTCAGGGTGAGATGATAGAGTCTATAGAGGTCATCACCAATCCATCGGCCAAGTATGAAGCGGAAGGTGAGGTAGGAATGATCAATATCATTTTGAAGAAGGAAAAAAGATCCGGAATCAACGGAGCTATAGATTTGAACGGTGGTACTCCATCGACTTATGGTCTATCCGGGAATATGAACTGGAGAAAGGGTGACCTGAACTTCTTTACCAGTGGTGGCTATCGCTACTATGAGAATCCAGGATACGGCATCATCGACCAGCGGTTCAATTTAGTGGATACGTCATATTCCTTCTTGAACGAACGCGACCACGTCAGGGGAGGAGATAGCTATAATTTCAGATTCGGATCGGACTGGAGTCCTGGCAAATACTGGTCCTTCACCTTGTCCTCCTTGGTCTCGTTCTCTGCTCAGGATAATGTCTTGAGTCTAAGCTACAAGGACTTCGATGAAAATGAGGTGCTCACTCGCTCTACCATTAGGGATGAGAATGGGAGAGAGGACTCTGAGAACCTGGAGTTCGACTTCCTGATTGACCGAACGTTCGAACAAAAGGATAGAAAATGGACGTTATCTGTGAAATGGAATCAGGCCGATGACTTGGAAGAGGCACGTATCGCACAGAGGAACTTCAATGAAGCCGACCCCTTCCTTTTGCAGCGCACTTCGAATACTGAGAATGAAGAGAATCAGATCATTCAATCGGATTATGTGCATCCGCTTGGTGGGGGGCGTAAACTGGAACTTGGCGCAAGATCAGGTCGAAGGATCATAGATAATGCCTTCAGCGTGGAACAGTTCGAGGATATATGGCTTACTCTCCCTGACTTCACTAATGATCTCAGGTATGACGAATGGATCACTGCAGGATATGGCATCTACACCCAAGAGAACGAACGCTGGTCATACCAGTTAGGCCTCCGTACAGAATACTCGGATATCTTGACGGACCTGAAGCTCACCGATCAGCGCAACAGACGATCCTACCTGGACTGGTTCCCTAGTGCTTTCTTCAGTTATGAACCCTCAAGCACATTGACCTATCAACTGAATGTCACACGAAGGATAAACCGCCCTCGCTTCAGGTTGCTTCTTCCTTTCTATGGGTTCAGTGACCCTCGTAATTTCTATGGAGGAAACCCTGATCTCAACCCCGAATACAGCTATAATGTGGAATTCAATAGACTGACGCGTTTCGATAAGGGGTCAGTCATGCTTGGGGTTTATTCCAGATTCAAGGAGGGGATTATTCAGAGGATAGTGGAGATTAGGGACACCACTACTTATACCTTTCCTATCAACCTTGGAACAGGTTATGCCCTTGGAGCCGAGGTCAGTGCCAATTATTCGGTCAATGAGATATGGAGACTCAATGGGAATGTGAACCTCTTCTATTCCGATGAGACAGGAGAGTATGAAGGGAGGGACTATAGTTTCACCACCTTTGCCTGGGATAGCCGATTGAATAATCAGTTCAAGATAGACAAGGCTATGGACGCCCAACTCAGTCTGAGTTATCGCTCACCGAGACAGTATGCTCAAGGTAGGATCAAATCGTTGACCGCAGTGGATCTTGGTGTTTCCAGGGATGTATTGGGGTCCAAGGGGACGCTGACCCTCAGCCTGCGAGATGCATTCAATACCCGAATAAGAAGGAGCATTGTGGAAGAAACCGGCTATTTCAGTGAAAATGAGTTTCAGTGGCGCTCCAGGGTGCTCACATTGAATTTCAGTTACCGTATCAATCAGAAGAAGAACA
>JAQCAN010000098.1 GCA_027621335.1 Bacteroidota bacterium | reverse complement strand
TCAAATAAAGAAAGATTGTTGTACTATTGCAGGCCCAAAAAAAACGCAGGTCATGGACCAGATAAAGAACATAGAACAGGAGTATTTCGAGAAGCACGATCATCCTTCTTTCAAGAGTGGTGACACTGTAACCGTGCACTACAAGATCAAAGAAGGAAGCAAAGAGCGAATTCAGCTTTTTCAGGGCACTGTTCTGCAACGAAGAGGTAGTGGGGCCACCGAGACCTTCACTGTGAGAAAAATGTCTGGAAACACAGGAGTTGAAAGGATTTTCCCACTTCATTCTCCTTTCATCGACAAGATAGAGCTCAACAAGGAAGGTAAGGTCCGCAGATCCAGAATCTTCTATTTGAGAGAACTCAAAGGAAAGGCTGCTCGTATCAAAGAGCGGAAGTACTACGGAAAGAAAGCTTGATCAGGTCGACTGGTCTGAAAAATCCCGCCTCGAGCGGGATTTTTTTTGCTACGAATAGCTATCTTGAGGCTTACTTCGGTCTTTGCCCATGAGAATACAAGCTAGCTCTCCGACTGAGTACATTGATAAAGCCCAGGAAGAACATCGACCCGCCCTGAAGAAGCTGAGGTCGATCATTAAGAAAAGTCTTCCAGAAGGATTCCTAGAGGTCATGAACTACGGAATGATAGGCTATGTTGTGCCTAAGTCCATCTATCCGGATGGATACCATGTGGACCCTAGCTTGCCCTTGCCATTTATCCACATCGCATCACAGAAGAACTTTATCGCACTCTATCATTCAGGACTCTATGTCGATCAAGTGCTTCGTGATTGGTTCATGAACGAATACAAGAAGAGAGTGCCCAATAAGCTCGATATGGGGAAAAGCTGCATAAGATTCAAGAAGCCTGAACTCATCCCCTTTGAGCTCATCTCTTCTCTCTGTGAAAAAATAGGCCTTTATGACTGGATTGCGCTTTATGAGGATAGGCTGAAAAGGACCTCTCAAGCCCTCTTTAGAATTCACAGTGGGTCATGGGTAAGTCTTTTAGATGGACTGATGGACTCAACCCTTCAACGTCTACATTCGTTTGAAATGTGTGATGGGCTATCCAGTGCAATATGCCCTTCGTAACCTCTTGAAACCTGAATACGTATAGAAATAATCCAGAGCGACCTGTCTGGGATGTGATGTTGGATTTAATTGTGAAGCGAAATGATGAAAAGACTTATAATTCTGGCTCTACTGGCCTCTCAAGGCCTTTCAGCCCAGGTAGACAAGCGTGAGCAGTGTGTGCTGGCCATGGATATCCCTATCCGTTTGATGGCGATTTCAGCTAATGACAAAGAGGTGGTGTACAGGGACAAGAAGACCGATGCCATTCTCACCTTCACTAAAGTAGGTGTGACGGATTATGGATTCGATCTCAAATTCACTGCGGATCAAATCTTCGAAGAACTGGCCAATGACCCAACCTATGCCGACCCGACAATGAATATGAAAAAGCTGCGCATAGCGGATTGCTACGTCCTGGATTGGTCTTTCGCTGAAAATGGGCCAAACCGGAGGAATAATAGAAATCTCTTGGCCATCATGGATATCTGTGGTCAGTATTACACCTTCGAGTTCAGGTCTCCTGTTCTCAAAAAGAACGAAATGACTGAGGTTTTCGAAGAAATTCTCCTATCCATTGAGCCGCATGACATCTGAGATTCATACAACTATTTGTTAAGATAATCGAAGGGAGGCATGAATGGCCTCCTTTTTCTTTTATATAATTGAGGAAGACTAAACGCTATGAAAACGACCCTAATCCTTCCTATCCTTCTGTTCTCTGGAATCACACTGATCGCGCAAGAAACAGGTGATGCTGATGCAGAAGCTCCTCGCACACTCCAAGGTGAATACACCAATCTGCTTAAGACATCCAACAACTATCAGGATTTCGAAGTGGTCAAGAAAACGCGTTTAGATGCCTTCTTCAAGGAAATCAAGGATAGTTTGAAGCTCTCAGATGACCGACTTCTGAAAGAGATAAAGACCAAAGACGCCTATGAGAGCCAATTGATGAAGCTTTCGGAGGAGTTGGAAGAAACAAGACTACAAGTGTCACAAGCTGAAGAAGGTAGAGATAGTATATCATCAGCGGGAATGACCATGGAAAAGAGCAATTTTTCCGCAATGATGTGGTCGCTGGTTATTTTGCTTGCTGCGGCCTTAGTCTTTATCCTATTCAGAACGAAAGCCATAAGCTCAACCTATAAGACCCAACTAAAAAGACTCAATGAAGTAGAGGACGAACTGGGGCAATCGAAAAAGAAATTCTTAGAGCGTGAGCAAGAACTCAAGAGGGAAATCCAAGATTATGTAAATAAGCTGGATTCAATGACACCACCGCGCTGAGGCGTCTCAATTCGAGCTTTTAAGCCTGTTATACTTACTAATGTTTGCAGGATCAAGAATCTGAAGGTCGTTGAAGAGACTGTTGGATTCCTGGGGTGGGGCTTCTGAGTAGATGTTCAAAATCTCATCCACCTTTGCTAAGAAGAAGAGTCTCATGTTGTAGCTGAGGGGTCTGGTCTGATGAACCTTTCGAAGTCCACTGATGCCTTCCGCTATCTTCACTCTGGCAGTATTCGGGTTCTCATACATATGATCCAGACCTTGAAGATGGTACTCGTACATAGCCTGTCGTAGCGGTTTGAAGGCTTGATGAAGGACATTCTCCACAATCCAATACCTGTTCTTATTGCTTTCGAAGGCCTTCCATCCTACGTTCGGTGAGTTCTGAGCATTGACCACGATCTGCTGGGCCTTGGAGAAATATGGAGTACCACCTTCCAAAGCGAATGTGTCATAATCCATACCTACGATGAGATAGGCATAGTAAGCGAGGATGGAGCTAAGGTTACCCCTGTTCTGATCCAACTGGAATTCCAAGATTGTATTCTCAATATAATCGAAATCGATATCCTCATCGATGAAGTTCAAAATCGGGGAATCATAACTCGAATTGAAGACGATTCTATTGGACTGGATTTGAAGCTGCCCTTTGAATCGAGTGTTATTTGATACTTCGTCTACGGTCAACAAAAGATTGCATTCTATGCGCTCATCCAAGCTGTAGGTGTCATTGGTCCATTTACGGTCATTCATGAAATCCCTTATGGCCGTTTGTAAAGCATCCAAGACCCTGCGTTCCACATTGGAGACCGTAGGTGCAGCCACTTGAACCCTGCAATTAAGCTCTTGTGCCGTCAACACCTCGCCTCCTCCAACGATTAGGATAATGAATAGTAGTGATAAACGTCTCATTTGATGAAATTACTTATATGCCGGCACAAATCCCTTGCCACGTCCAATTTCGACTTCAAAGTGGATTCCTCGATTCGACCATCCTTGAAGATAAAGGTCACTTTATTGGTGTCATGACCAAATCCAGCTCCTTCGTCTTGCAGACTGTTCATTACGATCATATCCAAGTTCTTTCGCTTCAGTTTTTCCTCGGCATTCTCCATCTCATTGTCGGTCTCCAACGCAAATCCAACGAGCATCTGCCCGGTTTTCTTATGTCGGCCCAAATGCCCGAGAATATCATTGGTGCGTTCCAAGGAAAGTGACCATTCACCTTCTTTCTTCTTCACCTTGCTTGTAGAGTAGTTTAAAGGTCGGTAGTCAGCCACAGCGGCAGACATGATGATGATGTCAGAGAGGTCACTCTGAGCCATGACGGCCTTAAACATGTCGTCAGCGGACTCGATGTACTCTACCCCTGCCAGACCCTCTGGAATAGGAATGTTCACGGGACCGTTGATCAAGTATACCTCGGCTCCCATATCTCGAGCTACTTCAGCGATGGCCAAGCCCATGCGGCCGGTAGATCTGTTAGCTATAAATCGGACAGGATCAATAGGTTCATGCGTGGGACCTGCTGTGATGAGGACACGCTTCCCTCTGAGAGGACCTGGAATGGAGAAAAATGCCGTGATCTGAGATAGGATGGTCTCGGGTTCAGCCATCCTGCCTTTGCCTTCAAGTCCACTGGCCAACTCCCCTTCTACTGGCTCAATCACATGCACGCCTCTCTCCGTGAGTTGCTTTAGATTCTCTGTTGTAGAGTCATGGGCATACATATCCAAATCCATGGCTGGAGCTACGAAAACCGGACATCTAGCAGATAAAAAGGTGGCCATCAGAAGATTGTCGCAAATGCCCTGAGCCATTTTAGCCAAGGTATTGGCACTGGCTGGAGCAATGACCATGGCATCAGCCCATAGACCTAAATCGACATGATTGTTCCAATCTCCCGCTTCTGCGTCCTCTGTGAATTTATAAAGTACGGGGTGCTTGCTGAGCGTGGCCAAAGTCAGGGGGGTGACGAAGTCTCTAGCCGCCAGGGTCATGATGACTTTGACCTCAACTCCTGCCTTGATGAACTCACGAACGATGTAGGACGATTTATACGCAGCAATGCTCCCTGTGACTCCCAGGATGATTCTCTTGTTGCGCAACATGAATGGTGATTGGAAAGAGCTCAGGAATCTAGCTTGGCCTGCTCCTCCTCTGGACGTCTGAAATAGATGTTATCCTCTTGCATTTCTCTCATGGCGATGGCGGGAGGCTTGGGAAGACCCTCATAATGCCTGGAGATCTCGATCTGCTCGCGGTTCTCGAACACTTCTTCCAATGAATCCTGAGTCGTAGCGAATTCAGACAACTTCTGAGTCAATTCTTCCTTGATCATCACGCTGATCTGATCCGCGCGCTTGGAAAGGATCACCAACGATTCATATACATTGCCAGTATAATCAGCATAATCCTTGACATCTCTTGTCACGGTGGTGCGTTCTGCGTCTGAAAACTTAATAGCCATCTTTCGAAATAGATTTAGTGCTCTTCATACGTTCAAGTTCCGCTACAGCATTGCCGTACCATTGTTCAGCTTGCCTCAGTTTAGGACTCTCTCCGTAAGCGTCCGCAAAGGTATGATATGATTCGATAGTATCCAGCAGCCTTTCCTCTTTTTTGGATTCTATGCTATTGATGGCCAACTCGTAGTTCGACTCCACGATAAAAAAGAGCATGTCCTCCCTGAATCGGCTGTCAGGGTATTCTTTCAAGGCATTCTGTAAAGCGATGACCGCACTTTTGTAGCGCTTGGTCCTATAATAAAGCCTGGCATGTTCGAATTCCTTGACCTCCAATTTCTCCCTCAGCTCCCGGATCAACGTATTAATGGTGTCCTTCTTGGTCGTATTGGGAAATCGGTCCAAGTGCAACTGCATCTCTGCAATTGCAGTCCTGGTATCAGACTGATCCAGAGAGTAGTTAGGGGATTCTAGGTATAGGCAATACGCCCCGAGATAGGAACATTCTTCAGCGTACTGGCTGTTTGGGAAAGTCTTGACGAAATTCTTGAAATAATAGCTTCCGAGAATGTAGTCTTCATCGCAATACGTGCTCTTCGCGTGATAATAGTAGACCTCTTCACCTCGAGAAGTACCCCGAACCAGAGAGATCAACTCCTCGAAAAGAATGGAGGATTTCAGACACTCGCCTTCATTGTAATACTCCACTGCCTTGGCAAATTTCTTTTCCAAGTCATTCTCCTTCTGGATTTTAGAGAACTCCGAGCAGGAGCTCAAGCCAACCAAACAAAGTGTAAAAAAGAGATACTTCTTCATAAGCGGGTGCAAATATACCTGAACTGCTAACGCAATTTCCGTTCCTGATGGTCTTCTAAACCTCTCTTAGTAGATATCTCGGTGTATATCCTGGACCTAGTCAAAGGTCGAATCAAGGGTTTATATGGTACTTTTGATGGTTGAAACGATTCAGAATCAAGCGAACATGCAGGATATATTCGATAAGATAAAGAAGAACAGAGGACCTCTAGGACAACACGCCAAGGAATCACATGGCTATTTCACCTTTCCAAAATTGGAGGGTCCTATTGGCAACAAGATGACCTTCAGGGGGAAAGAAGTCCTCGTCTGGAGTGTGAATAACTACCTTGGGTTGTCCAATCATCCTGAAATAAGGAAGGTAGATGCCGATGCGGCAAAGGATTGGGGAATGGGTTATCCTATGGGCGCCAGAATGATGAGCGGCCAAACCTCTTTTCATGAGAAACTTGAAGATGAGCTTTCGGATTTCATGCAAAAGGAGGACACCTTCCTACTGAATTTCGGATATCAAGGCTGTATGTCTGCCATAGAGGCTTTGGTAGATCGCAGGGACGTCATCGTATATGACTCGGAATCCCATGCCTGCATGGTGGACGGAGTAAGGCTTCACATGGGTAAGCGATATGTGTACAAGCATAACGACATGGAGAGCTTTGCCAAGCAATTGGAAAATGCTAAGAACTATACTGAGGAGACAGGTGGTGGGATCTTAGTGGTGACGGAAGGCGTCTTCGGAATGGCTGGTGATCAAGGTAAACTCAAAGAGATCGTATCCTTCAAAAAGGAGTACAACTTCAGATTGTTCGTGGATGACGCCCATGGTTTCGGGACGATTGGAGAAAATGGCCGTGGCGCAGGAGACCTGCAAGGCGTCCATAAGGATATCGATGTCTATTTCGGGACCTTTGCAAAAGCCATGGCGACCATCGGAGCATTCGTTTCTGGAGACGAGGATATCATAGAGTTTCTTCGCTACAACATGCGCTCTCAGACCTTTGCGAAATCTCTTCCAATGCCAATTGTAATCGGAGCATTGAAGCGCCTAGAGATGATGAGGACCCGTCCTGAGTTCAAGGAGAACCTTTGGAAGATGGCCCATGCCCTTCAGGATGGCCTGACCAAGGCCGGTTTCGACATCGGAGTGACGAACTCAGCTGTGACACCTGTTTTCCTAAAGGGATCCTTGGGTGAAGCGACCAACATCACCTTGGATCTTAGAGAGAACTATAACATCTTCACTAGTATTGTGGTCTATCCGGTAGTACCCAAGGAGGTGATCATGCTTCGATTGATACCCACCGCGGTTCATACCATGGAAGATGTGGAATACACAATCAGTACATTCAAGAAGATCAAGGAACGTCTGGAGGCAGGTGAATACCACTCTGACAAGATCGTGAGCTGGTCCTAATCGTACATTGACCCATTATTCTAGGCAAGTCCATGAGGGAATCATGGACTTGTCTTGTATTAACCCATACATATAATCCAATAGATGCGCCATTCATTCATATTAATATCCATGGTCTTCAGCATAGCTGCTCAGGCTCAAATTCCGTGCGAAGGGGGCTTTGCTGATATCTATCCCTGCAACAAGATAGACCTACTCACTTTCATACCCACCAATGAACTTGGTTCAGATGCGGGACAGAATGACATATGGGGATGGACGGACCCAGAGGATGGCCACGAATATGCCTTGCTCGGAAAATTGGACGGGACGGCTTTTGTGGATGTGACAGAGCCGCTGTCCCCTATCCTTGTTGGATTCCTTCCATCGCATAACGGAACGTCAAGCACATGGAGGGATATCAAAGTATACAGTGACCATGCTTTCATCGTCTCTGAGGCCCCTGGCCATGGGATGCAGATCTTCGACCTGTCCCAGCTGAGGGATGTTGTCTCAGTGCCAGAGACCTTCGAGGAGAGTGCTCATTATGATGGCTTTGGGAATTGCCATAACATCACCATCAACGAAGAGACCGGCTATGCCTATCCTATAGGAACGAGCTTATTCTCTGGAGGACCTCATTTCATCAATATCCAAGACCCTTTGAACCCCGTCCTTGAAGGAAGCTATAGTGATGATGGATATTCTCATGACGCGCAAGTGGTCATCTATAACGGTCCTGATGCCGATTATCAAGGGCGTGAAATCTATTTTGGATTCAATGGTAATAGCGCTGAAGGACTGGTGATTGTGGATGTCACCGTTAAAAGCGATCCTGAATTCATAAGCAGGACAGGCTATGATTGCCAAGACTATACCCACCAGGGTTGGCTTACTCCTGATCAACACTACGTTCTCTTGAATGATGAGTTGGATGAAGGAACGTTCGGATACAATACCAGGACTAGGATAATGGATATCACCGATTTGGATAACCCTGTCCTAGCTGGAAACTACAATTCACCTGTAGGCTCAACAGACCATAACGTCTACACGTTGGGTGACCATGCCTATATGTCGAATTACACCTCAGGACTTCGGGTTGTGGATATTTCTGCTCTGGATGATGGCCTAGCCTCAGAAGTGGCTTTCTTTGATGTATACCCTGAGAATGACAATGCAGGATACAGCGGTACGTGGAGCAACTACCCCTACTTTGAAAGCGGGACCATTGTGGTCACACATCGCACGAATGGATTGTTCATTGTCGCACTGCAAGATCTCGTAGGGGCTACGGCAGTAGACCCATTGGATACCGAAATCTGCCCAGCTGAGGTCTCTGTTATCGAGCGTGATGCCATTGCTTTCA
>JAQCAN010000097.1 GCA_027621335.1 Bacteroidota bacterium | reverse complement strand
CTTCGTCTGTCACATATCCGAGGTTGACCGCCTCTTCTTTCAAGGTCGTCCCATTCTCATGAGCGGCCTTGGCAATCTTCGCAGATTTCTCATACCCGATATGGGTGTTGAGGGCAGTGACCAGCATCAAGGAATTGTCCAAATTGGCCTTCAAACGTGGATAATTCGGCTCTATACCGGAAGCACAGTGTTCTTCGAATGAGGCGCAGGCATCGCCTAAAAGTTGAGCAGATTGTAGGAGGTTGGCCGCCATAATGGGTTTGAAGACATTGAGCTCGTAATGGCCCTGCGCTCCACCAATAGTTATCGCAACATCATTTCCTATAATCTGTGCACATACCATGGTGAGGGCCTCGCTTTGAGTAGGATTCACCTTACCTGGCATGATGGACGACCCGGGTTCATTGGATGGAATGATGATCTCTCCTATTCCAGAACGAGGCCCTGAGGCCAACATGCGAACGTCATTCGCAATCTTGTTACAGCTCACTGCCAACTGTTTGAGCGCTCCATGCGTTTCTACCAAAGCGTCATGAGCGGCCAAAGCCTCGAACTTATTCTCAGCCGTGATGAATGGGAGGCCCGTCAATGAGGCGATCTCCTTTGCTACATGGTCAGCGTAACCCATTGGCGTATTGATGCCTGTGCCGACCGCTGTTCCTCCTAGGGCTAATTCGGCCAGATGGGCCAGTGTGTTGTTTAGAGCTTTTAGTCCATGGTCCAATTGGGACACATAGCCTGAGAACTCCTGACCGAGGGTCAATGGTGTAGCATCCATCAGGTGTGTGCGTCCGATCTTGACGACATCATGAAAGCGCATCGCCTTGGCATAAAGCGTGTCCCTGAGTCCCTTGACTCCAGGGATAGTGACTTCTACAATCTTCTTGTAGGCGGCAATATGCATGCCTGTGGGAAATGTGTCGTTTGAAGATTGGCTCTTGTTTACATCATCGTTGGGATGTACTGGGCTCGTTCCCTCACCTAACTTTCCTCCATTCAGAACATGGGCCCTGTTGGAGATGACCTCATTCACATTCATATTCGACTGTGTGCCAGACCCTGTCTGCCAGATCACCAAGGGGAATTGGTCATCAAGTTTTCCTTCCAGAATCTCATCACAACTGGCTGAGATGAGGTCTCGCTTCTCTTCACTCAGCACACCCAAAGCACAGTTAGTCCTGGCAGCGGCTTTCTTAAGATAGGCGAATCCGTAGATGATTTCGATGGGCATACTTGCCGGTGAACCTATCTTGAAGTTGTTGCGAGATCGCTCTGTTTGAGCTCCCCAATATTTATCTGCGGGCACCTTCACCTCACCCATGGTGTCTTTTTCAATACGGTATTCCATGGCCTTCAACCTTTTTTTGTAAAGAATCGCGAAGTTAGCCCTTCACTTGAGAATCCCACTCGGTACAAAAGGGCAACAAAAAAGCCCCCTCACCAGAGTGGGCTTTGATGCAAAACATTGATATCCATTAGTGAGAACACCGTCTAGAGTTCAATATCGAACTACTCGTTGGACTCCCTTTCGAACTTGGTGTATCCTTCAGGAATTTTGAACATGTCAGCCGACAGGGCTGATTTCTCAACCTTGGTGGCCTCTAGCCGGGTGAGTTCCATTCCATCACTCTTTACTTCCGTTCCCTTCATCGGGAAAGTACCATCTGCATTGGGCAGACTCATGTAGTAAAGGGCCATTTTGTCCTTTCTATTCAATGTCTTCAACATCGGCACGAAGAAGTCGAAGTCGTTCTTGGCCACCCAATAGGATACCTTACGACCGTCCTCATCAGAATTAACAAGCCACTCTTCGCACTCATAGCCGTTGATCTTCTGGGTCTTTCCGGTAGGGCTGACCTGAGTTGGGCTGTCACTCGACTTCCTTCGGTTAGGTACATCGATGTACATCTTTCGCTCTGGGCTCAATGCGACCACGGTATTCTTCTTCGTGTCCACCAACATGATGCCCTGTATGGTTCCTGTCTCGTCCAACTCCTCCACACGAATCATGTCATCCTTGACGTGGTAGATGTAATTGGCCGTGACCGGTCCTATGTTCTTTGTAAAACCAATGCTTCCTTCAAAGCGCTGGGCGCTGATGGCTGTACTCACCAGCATGGTAACCATCAATGTTAGGGTCGTTAATACTTTCATAATTTCACACTTACAGGTTTATATCAAGTCTCTTGCTCGAACACCCCGATGATATTGGAATCGCAGGCGAACAGTTAGCATGTACGCATCTGACCCAAAAGGGTTACAGCATCTTGGAAAAAAATTGGCGTGCCGGCCGTTTGGAAATCGACATCATAGCCGAGAAAGATGGGCTCATTTGTTTTGTGGAAGTGAAAACGAGAGAGAACCGCTATGCGGGTGATCCAGCCCTAGCTGTGACCCGGTCCAAGCAGAAGCATGTCATCAAAGCAGCCGACCTTTATGTCAAGGAGAAAGACCTCTCCCATGAGCTGAGATTCGATATCATTGCAGTCATCATGAACCGTAAAGAAGTCTCCATCGAGCATATCGAGGACGCCTTTTATCCCCTGATATGAAAAGCAGCACCGCCCGTAGGTCCTCCAATGCGCCTCTAGCAGTCCGGTTGAATAAGTACATCGCGAATAGCGGGGTCTGCAACCGAAGAGAGGCAGATACCCTTATTCTGAAAGGGGAAGTGGCCGTCAATGGTAAGATTGTCAAGGAACATGGGGTCAAAGTGGTCCCTGGTTCCGATATTGTGATGCTTCGTGGGGAGCGCCTGCATGGTAAGTTATTCAGCTACGTGCTTTTGAACAAGCCCAAGAACTGCATTTCGGCCGTTACTGATCCTCAAGGCAGAATCACCGTCTTCGATCTGGTAGCCAATGCCTCAGAATCGCCTATACACCCTGTGGATTCATTGGAAAGAGATACTCTAGGACTGCTCTTGCTCACAGATGATGTGGATTTGGCTAAGCGATTGATCGGAGGGGCGGCCGAAACCGAAGAACTCTATCATCTCGTTCTGGGGTCCGAGTTGGATTCCAAACACCTTCAGGACATCTCCGAACGCCCTGAAGTGCTGGAGATCCGATACGTGGATGATAAGCCCGGAGCTGACGTAGGTATAAGGGTCAAGGCCGGCAGGAACAAGGAGGTCAGGCGCATCTTCGAACAGATGGAATATCCCGTTCAACGCTTAGACAGGGTCATGTTCGCAGGTCTCACCAAACGTGATCTTCCAAGAGGCCGATGGAGGCATCTCTCCCAAAAAGAGGTCGCTTTCCTCAGGATGTCCGGCCGCTGAGACTCAAAATCACTTGTTCTATCTTTGAGGTCTCAAAATCGTTGTCCCCATGAATGATGTCCTTCTGGTACCTGTGGATTTCACCACAGCCTCCCGCATTGCGGTCAATCATGCGGCCAGTGTAGCCCATACCATTGGCGCCAGCATCCATCTCTTCCATGTAGTCGGGAAGAAGTCTGAGCTAGAAGATGCCCATATGCGCCTAGAGTCATTCATGAGTGAAATGAAGGCTGAATTCAATGATCTGGCGTTCAACATGACTTTGCGCAAAGGCAGCATCTTCGAGGATATAGGAGAAATGGCCGAAGAGCTCGGAGCCAAGCTTATTATCATGGGAACACATGGAATGAAGGGCATGCAGTTCATCGTGGGAAGCAATGCACTGAGGATCGTCAGCTCCAGCATCACACCTATAGTCATCGTACAAGATAGACCTATCCGCCCTGAGGGCTATGAAGACATAGTAGTCCCATTGGATCTCCACAAAGAGACCAAGCAGAAACTCGCCTTGGTAGCGAAAATGGCCAAGTATTTCCATAGCAAGGTGCACCTCATCAGCCCAAATGAGAATGATGAATTCTTAGCCAATACGCTGAAACGCAACCTCACCTATGCTAGCCAGATGCTCCAGAAAGCAGGGGTCTCCTACACTGTGACCGTACCTGAAACCGATGAAGGTGATTTTGCCGAAGTCCTTCTTCGTTTTGCGGCAAGTAAGGACGCGGACCTCATTATGATCATGAACCTGAGAGAAAAGAGCTTGGCGGGCATCTTGGGCGGTAGTTATACCCAGAGGATTATCACCAATCAAGCGCAGATACCTACTCTACTGATCAATCCCTCTGAAACTGGAGATTTCAACATCTTCGACCTGTCCTGAGGAAAAGCCTTGAATCAGGTCACCTTGACCCCAAGAACGAGGATGTCGTCCACCTGAGGGTGGTTGCCCTGCCATGAGCGGATATTGCTTCTGAGCTTCTCCTTCTGGGCCTCCATATCAAGACTTTGAACCTTCTCGAGGTCTTCCAACAGCCTGGCGACTTTGTACTTCTTGCCTCGGTCTGAATTCCCCCCGAACTGATCCGCATAGCCATCGGTGAACAAATAGAATGTATCTCCCTCATCAAGTATCACCTTCTCGCTGCTGAACCGGTGGTCTATGGTCTCTTGACTTCCGATACTCACTCGGTCTCCTTTGATTCGCCCCATCTTTCCACCTTTGAAATAGATCAGAGAACGCATCGCTCCCGAATAGCTGACTTCTCCGGTACTCTTGTTCCACATGCAGAGTCCGGCATCCATTCCATCTCGGACGGTGGTGTTTCCCTTGTTTCGGTTTAGGCTGTTAGTAGCTATATTGTTCAGGTGATAGAGGATATCACCAGGGTCATTCCGGTCAGCCTCATCCAAGGCTATGTTCAAGCTGTTATGCCCGATGAGGCTCATGAAGGCGCCAGGGACACCATGACCAGTGCAATCAATAGCAGCGATATAGACCTGATCCCCTTTATTACTGACCCAATAGAAATCCCCTGAGACGATGTCCTTGGGTTGATAAAAGACGAAACCGTCAGGAAAGGCCAGCTTGACCTGCTCGTGGGTGGGCAATATGGAGTCCTGTAGGCGTTTTGCATATTCTATACTGTCTCTTAGGTCCTGGTATAGAACGATTACGCGCTTGCTCTGTTCTTTGATCTGACGGTTCTTCTCCTCGAGCTCTTTGGTCCTTTGGGCAATCTTCATCTCAGTTATGCGCTCATTCTCAGCCAGAGCATCTCTCGTTTTGATGAAGTCCGGTGCCAACTCATCCGCCTCGCTAAGGGGGTCATAATGGACCGTGAAGTCTCCAGATCCCAAGGCATTCACAAAGAGCTTGATGCGCTCTTGGCCTTGGATGAGATTATTCAGCGCCACGGTCATCTGGCCTATCTCATCGGAGGCAATACGCGTTTCCATTCCCGGTAGAACCCCACGGCTCATCATGAACAGCTTTTCCTTCAGTCTTTGGACAGGAGTCACAATCGACTTGGCGGTCAAAAGGCCGATGATGAGTCCAGCGATGATCAGAAAGCCTCCGATATAGGTGCTATAGAACTTCAGGGTGGCAAATGCACCTACCATGTCAGAAAGTGCCTTTTGTTCTCTTCTGCGCTGATTTTCAGTGAGCTTGTCCAAGTCTTCATTCATCTCCACCACACGTGTGTAGATGGGCCCCCCATCTTCAGTGAGGTCTCTGGCCAGGAACCATTGCATTCCGCTCCTTTCTTGGTAGCTGTTGAATTCTGGGAGCATGCCTTGAATCTGTCCATACTCCTTGAACAGCTCATCCATCTGGTTATAAAGGACCTGCTTCTGGTCTACATCAGCACGGTCCCAATTGGTGGCCAATGTGTCCAGCTCGGCCTTTATCTTGGGGATCTCATAGCCGATGATCTTTCGAAAGAGCTGTTTCTCTTGGACGTCACTTTTTGACTCCACGTAAGCCCAGTAATTGATGAGGATCTTACTCTGCTCGAGTTTGAACGAGAGCTCGTTCAGTTTCTTGACGGAGGGATTATAGATTTCGCTTATCTCCGCATAGATCCTCTTGCTCAGGTTGGCGGAACGATTGGTCAGGAACAACACGATAAGGGTAAGCAGGATCAGCGTGCCGAACCCGAACCAAATCCTTTTCCCTATCGATGTATTCACTTTGTTTCAATCCTGTATTGTCTGTACCCTCCATTCCTCCATGCACCACTTGAGCAAACTTCTTAGTCCACGTCAAGCCTGTTCTTGAAAATGTCCCTATTCAGGGCCTTCTCTGATTTCTTCTGGATGATCTGCTCACCCTGCCGGTCACGCACCAGGTCGTTATACCTATCGAACTCGTCATAGTTATTCAGTCCAAGATAGATTGCCCTCAACGCTTTGAGAATTTCTATTCTACCCGGTTTCAGCTCCTCAGCCTTCTTGGCAATAGGAAGGGCTTCCTCGAAAATGGCGATACATCCCTGCTGGTCCAGAATGAGTCGTGTCAAGTCAGCCTCCAAAGGAATGTTCTCAATTCGATAGGCCGCCTCATTGTAGAGGTTGATGGCATAGTTGTAATTGGAGCCATAGACATCCGCATTGATCTTGAGCGCTTTCTTATGGCTCTCGATCACTCTGGCCAGTTCCACCTCATACTCGGTTGGATCTGCATTGGCGCTCCTCATCCTCTCCACCTGCTTTCTATTGGCTGTGGCAAAGGCTTTATAGAAGTCCAGTTTCCGCTGTTCGAGCTCGCTGGTATTACCGGAAGCTTCCATCGTTCTAAGATACTTCGTGAATAGTTCCTCCGCCAATGGGAGTTCCTCTTTTTGCTGATTCTCCATGATGGTCACAGCATCGTTCCAATACGTGGAGCTCAAGAACCTCAAAGAGGTCTTGTTCCACTCCAAGAATTTATTCTCGGCATCCAGGTCCAGGCACTTCAAGAAGCTATGAATGGCTATTTCGCGTTCAGGAGCTTGCTTCTTATCCGTGCCTTCTATATTCTTATATATCTCTTTGTAGATGTGCCCACGAACGTGCCATGTGTACGCATCCTCCTTGCCCTCTGCCGCAACGCAATTGTCAATCAGGGTCTTGGCTTCCTGGTAATCCCTCTGCTCGTAAAGGCGCGCAGCCTTTCCTGTCTGAGGGAGGACATTCCCTTGACCGATGGCCATGACCACCATCAAGAGACTTAGTATTGTGATGGCTACTCTTGTCATCATTTTATCACTTTGTTTGCCAAACTCTTCAAGGTACTTCCTATGGTCAGGTCGTGATTGACCGCATTGGTCTCTCCTATCTCAAACTTGAGCTGATTATCTATTACAACGAAATTCAAGGTCGCTCCATGTTTAATTCCATCAGGATGTTCTGAGATGACCAGAGTATGGGCTTTGACCATTTTGGTCTGGATGCTGGGCATAACATTAACCATGTTCCTGGAAACGAAAAGCACATGGAGTTCAGGCATTTGTTCGGTCCCCAAGAGCTGAACGATCTCTATAGGCTGATTGCCGATGAGTTTGCTGGAATACTTTGAAATGAGCTGCTTGTAGAGGTCGGGGTCCCCGAGAACCCCGATGATGAAATTGCTATCCTTCCTGGAATCTGGCCAACTCACTAACTTGCAGAAGTTATAGACGTAACTGGACTTGATGATCGCATTCGTGTTCTTCTCGTCCAGCTGTGGTCCATCCACAGCCGAGAAGCAGAACAAAGGAATCAGTAAGAGTAATAGTCGTCTTTTCACGTTGATGATTTTACAGCTTAAGCTGAGAATCAAAGTTAAATCTCAGGCCATGGACATCGTCCAAGGGTCCGATTCTTATCAACTTACGTGTTTTGACAACGGAATGTTACGCTCTATCGGCTGTGTCTCGGCCTATTGCTTGATTGCTGTCGCAAGATCTCTATCGAAGAGATACATGCCGCCAGGATCCTTATTGATCAGGTTTAATTTGTCGATCATGTTCTGAGCCAGAGACTCCTCCTCTATCTGCTCGGCCACGTACCACTGCATGAAATTGTGCGTGATGTAGTCCTTCTCTTTTAAGGTCAAGTCCACCACATTATTGATGTCTTGGCTCACCTTGCGTTCATGGTCCAATATCTCCTGGAATATCGCCTGAACGGACGTATAGGTTGCTACTGGTTTCTTCAAGGCTGGAATCTCAGCCTGACCACCTCGCTCATTCACGTAGCCGATAAGCTTCAACATGTGCATTCTCTCCTCATCGCTATGGGTATAAAGGAAATTCGCTACACCATTGTAACCATTGTTCTCTGACCAGGAGGCCATGGCGAGGTACACTTGGGAAGAGTTGGCCTCCACTTCGATCTGTTTATTAAGACTGGCTTGTACTTTCTTTGATAACATGGTCGCGTATTTTGAACAAAAATATTGTTTCCTTGCCGTCTGTTCGCCTAAATCGGATTTAGGCCCTTTAAATCCCATCTTCCTTTGATGAAAGCCGCTGCTCGAAACCGTTTGAAAAAAAAGATACTTCACAATGTCCTTGATATTTTCATCAAGGAGCGCAATGCAGTCCTGAATTATAAGCAAGTTGCCTCTCGTTTGGGTGAAACAGACAATCAGGTTAAGCTCATCATCACTGAAGCGCTGGAAGAACTCTACAGAGGTAAGCAACT
>JAQCAN010000096.1 GCA_027621335.1 Bacteroidota bacterium | reverse complement strand
TAATGCCTAACATCCGTCCCAAGTCATCGTGATCGCTCGCTAATTTTGAAGGGTCGACATCAACAGTATCACCCTTCTTAAGCCCCACCAATCGCTTCTTTGATTTTCTATCCTTGACGTATTCAAGGCCGATAGTCGATCGGTTTCTGATGCCCTCTTCTTTCGCTAGACCATCTTCCCTTACTTCAACGAAGTCTCCTACGAGCAAGTCATTCTCTCCTGCTTTCTCAACATCCTCTACCTTGCCATATCGTCTTGTGATCCTGTTCACTTCCTCATCGATCATCTTATTATCCACCTTGACTTTGAAAGACTCCAGTGTGTAATTATCGCTCAGTTTCAAGTCGAAATCCGGAGCTAGACCTATCTCGAATGTGAAATCGAAATCTGAAGGTTGATCCCAGTTCCCTGCTTCCCCGTCTTTAACTGGGAGAGGCTGTCCGAGAACCTTAAGTTCTTTTTCCTTGATGTAGCCACTGATGGAATCATCCAATATCCTCTGGATCTCCTCGGCCAAGATGCCTTTTCCATAGCGTTTCTTGACGATGCCCACAGGAACTTTCCCAGCTCTGAACCCAGGAATGTTCATGCTCTTGCTGTAGTCCTTGAGTATCTTCTCATACTTAGGCAAATAGTCTTGTGGCTCTACCTTGACCTTGAGCAGTGCATTGAGGTCTGACAATCGTTCTTGTGTGATATTCATGGATACGGACTTGGACTTATTCGTGGTTCAGCATTAACGTGTTCACATCTTCGAACGAGAAATAAGCTAGAAAGCCGGACTCTTTACGGCAAATAAAAAAAGACACAAAAAGAGTGTCTTTTCAATGTCTCGTTCAAATAGCATTCAATGTTCATCGACCGAGTTTCGTAATCAAATGCTGGAGTAAGAACCAAAACCCTTCGGTCGTAATATCATTCCTCTGAATTCGAATTTCGAATCGAAAATAGTGCGGGTGGAGGGACTCGAACCCCCACGCGGTGAAGCACTTGATCCTAAGTCAAGCATGTCTACCAATTTCATCACACCCGCATAGCTCTTGAAAGGGAATGTCCTTTTTCTAAAGCTTTCCGTTAAAGATGAACGTCTTCATCAAAAAGGTCGTGACCTTCAAACGGCTGGCAAAAATAGCCATTCTGACTTAATCCTAGCCTCTTCATCCTCTCTTTTTGAATCCTTTCAATTGAGTAGAGGATCAGTAAGGGTCTTCATCAGAACTTCGCCACCTCTTTCAAGAAGACCTCCTGTCCAATGCTCACCTTTAAGAGATAGATTCCACTAGGCCAGTGCGAATCCTCTTCCAGCCTATGGTCTGACAAGCTAGATCTCACAGGATACGACTCAAACAACAGCCTTCGGCCGCTTGTAAATAGGCACTGCACACTGCAAATGTGTCTTCCAAAGCGACCGAAATCCCGAGGTTATCAGCTCTCGTTCCATCGGATGCCAATAGCTTCATTGTTTGACTCCAGGTCCCTACATTTTTCTCAAGATGAATGCCGATCCTGAACCGGATCCATTGACATCGCTTTCAGGCGCTCCTGCAATAAGAATTTCCCCATCCACTGCAACAGACCAGCCCAAGCGGTCGGATTGACCCCCAATTGGTGAACTGGCATCATTTGGCGGAAGTACTTTCTGCACCTCAAGCCATTCTTGAGCCTCAAGAGAAAGTAAGGTTGAGCATAAGAGGACTAGAAGAAGGGGTTGGAGGACGGATCGAATCATAGCCAATGGAATTGAATCACGTTGACTTCCTTTTGAATCCCCCGAATTCCGAAGCCAAGAACAAAAACAGATCGTTTGAAAATACGTTTCTACCTCGCCATGCAAATATAGCTCAATGCACCCTTAAGGCGCCAATGGAGATGATCCCAACCCCCTTTTTCATTTCTTTTGTATGATGAAGGAGTTTATAGAATACAGCTGTGACGAAATAGACCAGCGCAGACGACATGGGCTGTTATTAGGAGGTATCGGCCCAAGACCAATTGCCTGGGTCAGCACTATGGATAAAGACGGTGTGGTAAATCTTGCTCCATTCAGTTTTTTCAATGTCTTCAGCAGCAATCCTCCCGTCATCGTGTTCTCGCCTGCTAGAAAAGGAAGGGACAACACCCTGAAACATACCTTAGAGAACCTCAAAGAAGTGCCTGAATGTGTCGTCAACATCGTCTCTTACGATTGTTTACAGCAAATGGTCCTGAGCAGCCTGGAATACCCTAAGGGCATCAATGAACTAGAGAAAGCAGGTCTCACCGCAGTGGAAAGTTCCACAGTAGGTCCACCAAGGGTAGGTGAGTCTCCAATGCAACTGGAATGCAAGGTGATAGATATCAAGACTCTTGGCACCGAAGGTGGCGCGGGGAACCTCATCTTCTGCGAAGTACTGAAGATGCATGTGAGAAAGGACGTATTGGATGACCAAGGTTGGATCGACCCTAGGAAGATCGACCTGGTAGGACGCATGGGTGGAGCTTGGTATGTCCGAGCTCAAGGCGAGGCTCTATTCGAGGTTCAGAGTGATGTCAGCAAACCGGGAGTCGGTTTTGAAAGCCTCCCAATGGAGACCAGATCCAGCCATATACTCACTGGGAATCAATTAGGATTACTGGCCTCAGTCACAGAAATTCCAGATGAGACCGAGGTGAATTCGTTCAAATTGGAACATCTTAGTGAAGTTTTCATTGAACACCAAGATACACCCAGGATTCTATTGGACGCATTGCACAAAAAAGCAGCTGAATGCATTGAGCGAAGCGATTTGAGGAATGCATGGAATTGCATTCTCGCTTTTAACAGCTAAGCCTTCTCCAGCCTGTAAACCCCATAGGGCAAGCTGATCTTTTTCCCTTCGACATCCAAGACCAGAGAGCCAAGTGCATTCACAGATTCCAGGATTCCAGTCACCATGCCTTCCTCGGAAGAGGCCATGACCATTTCATGTTTCTTATAGAGCCTGGAATCAAAGGTCTCATTGATGGCCTCCATCATTCCTTGGCGATATTTATCATACCAATAACTCAATTTCTTACATAGGATATCGAACACTTTCTCCTTACGAATGGAGTCTATATATGCTCCTAGGCTCTCCCTGGAATCCACCTCTGAGAATGACCGTTTGGACACGTTCAATCCCACCCCTACAATCGCATGCTTCAGCTTCATACCTGACCAGGTCAACTCGACCAGGATCCCCGAGAGTTTTCCATGACCAAAAAATATGTCATTTGGCCATTTGATGGACACACCGTTTCCTAGGATGTGGTGCACCGTATCATACACACCAAGAGTCATGGCCTTGTTGAATATGAAGGTTTCAGTGTCATTCATGGAAGGATACAGCACAAACGAAACTGCTAGATCCTCACCTGGCACCATGTCCCATTTCCTACCTCGCTGACCCTTGCCTCCTATTTGCGAGTATGCCAATATTGCAGTACCTTCAGTCAAATCACGGTGCCCAAGAACTTCGGCCGCATAATTGCTGGTACTGATTACCTCAGAAAGTAGTATGACATTCTGGCCTAGATCGATCATAGGATTAAAGGGAAACCTGTGCCGATGAACAGCATGGATAGTAGTAGCTTTGTACCAAGAGCAAGTCCTTGAATGAAAAAACAGATAAAAGAAGCAAAAAATGCCCTTCTACAGTCCATTATCAGTGGCATAGAAGAAGTCAAAGGAAATGAAATTGTCGTAATGGATTTATCGTGGCTACCAGGAGCAATCTGTGACAATTTTGTGATATGTCATGGAAATAGCAATACTCAGGTAGAAGCCATTGCGAATAAGGTACGGGAATTCACGGAGAAGGATTTGAATGAACGCCCATGGAGAACAGAAGGATATGGGAATGCGAATTGGATCATCCTGGATTATTTCAATATTGTCGTTCATGTATTCTACAAAGAGACCAGGACGTTCTATGATATAGAAGACCTTTGGGCTGACGCAGACATCACCGTCATTGGTGAAGAAGGTGTCGAGGAAGGATTAAAGAAAGCGAATCGATAAAGAACATATGGAAGAGGAAAACAATAAGAGCGGAAGCGAAGGCGGCCCAGGGAACAGTAGTTTCTACTGGATTTTTGCCGTTGTTACCGGCATTCTGCTGATGCTGACGATGTTCAGTGATAGCGGTACCCTCCAGAAGAAGACCAAGGTGGAACTCACCAATATGGTCGAAACCGGTGAGGTGAAGCGAATCATGGTCATCAATAAATCCGTTGCCGAGATCACCCTTACAGAAGAAGCTCTGGCCTCAGAAAAATACAAGGACAAGGTCTCAAAACCATTCTTGGGAGTCCAAGTGAACAGTGGACCACAGTTCATTGCACAATTCGGTGATATGAAGATGTTCGAGGAGGACCTCGAGCGATGGAATAAGGAATATGGAGTGGCCTATGACTTTGAGACCCGCCAAGAGTGGGGAAGAGAGCTACTTCAGTGGGTCCTTCTGCTAGGAGTGATGATAGCGATCTGGGTCTTCGTCATGCGAAAGATCAGCGCAGGTTCAGGACCTGGTGGGCAGATTTTCAATATTGGAAAGTCAAGAGCGAAAATCTTTGACAAGGGAAAAGGTACCAATGTGACCTTCAATGATGTTGCCGGTTTAGAAGGCGCCAAGGAAGAGATCGAGGAAATTGTGGATTTCCTTCGCAGTCCGAAGAAATACACCGAATTAGGGGCTAAGATTCCGAAAGGTGCTCTTCTAGTGGGACCTCCAGGAACAGGTAAGACCCTGCTAGCCAAAGCTGTAGCTGGCGAAGCTCAGGTCCCTTTCTTCTCACTTTCCGGTTCGGATTTCGTGGAGATGTTCGTAGGTGTGGGTGCCTCTCGGGTACGAGACTTGTTCAAGCAGGCCAAAGAAAAGGCTCCAGCGATCATCTTCATTGACGAGATAGATGCCATTGGTAGAGCGCGAGGAAAAAATGTCAACATGGGGAGCAATGACGAGCGTGAGAACACTCTGAATCAATTGCTCACTGAAATGGATGGATTCGGGACCAATAGCGGAGTGATCATCTTGGCGGCCACCAACCGTGCCGACATACTTGACCGCGCTCTGATGAGAGCAGGTCGATTCGACCGTCAGATCTTCGTGGATATGCCAGACCTGAATGAACGGCAGGCCATCTTCAAAGTGCATCTTAAGCCCATCAAGGTCGATGATACTGTGAATGTGGAATTCCTAGCCAAACAGACTCCAGGATTCTCTGGTGCAGATATAGCCAATATCTGCAATGAGGCAGCATTGATCGCTGCCAGAAAGAAGAAGATCAGTGTCGGAAAGCAGGACTTCTTGGATGCCGTGGATCGTATTATAGGAGGATTGGAGAAGAAGAATAAAATCATCACTCCGAAGGAAAAAGAGGTCATCGCATTCCATGAAGCAGGACATGCCACAGTGAGTTGGCTTTTGGAGCATGCCAGTCCATTGGTGAAGGTGACCATCGTCCCTCGAGGTCAATCCCTAGGAGCAGCCTGGTACCTTCCAGAGGAGCGCCAAATCACCACTACTGAACAACTCTTGGATGAAATGTGCGCGGCTTTGGGGGGCAGAGCGGCTGAAGAAATCGTCTTTGGCAAGATTTCAACAGGAGCTTTGAGTGACTTAGAGAAAGTCACCAAACAAGCTTATGCGATGGTCACGGTCTATGGAATGGATGAGAAGCTAGGTAACATCAGCTATTATGACAGCTCAGGACAGAGTGACTACTCCTTCAGCAAGCCCTACAGTGAGAAAAGGGCCGAGATCATTGATACTGAGGTGAGCTTGCTCATCGAGAAGGCGTATGCTCGGGCTAAGGACATACTTAGTCTTAACAAGGACAAGCTCACGGAACTTGCCCATCAGCTAGTCAAAGAAGAAGTCATCTTCAAAGAAGATCTAGAGAAGATCTTTGGAATGAAAGCTGAAAAGAATGACCGCGCCAGTGTTCTTCATATCGCAAATGAAAAAAAAGTGGTTCCAGTCACTGAAGAGAAAACGGAAAGTAAGATGGATGAATCTGGACCCGCAGCAGCAGAAAATGAATCCAATGACCTAGGCACTGCCAACGCATCTTGAACCTTAAGTCCAAGACATGGCCTCTGAATTCAATAAAGATTGGGAATGCATAGATAGCTCAGCTGATACCATGTACATTCAGCTACGAATGAGCATGCTTCAGTCCGCAGGTCTGCGTGCCGTTATCCTAAATAGGAAAGATTCAGTCTACAATGCCTTTGGCACCGTAGAGCTATATGTTCACAGAGATGATTTCTTAAAGGCGAAACACCTCTTGGAGACCGATGAAGAGGAATGAGCGACCTTAAACAGCGCACTGCTACCGGCCTGCTCTTCATCGGAGTCATGATGGCCTGTATCTTATCTCATGAGCTGAGCACCTTAGTCCTCTTCGGACTAATTGTGTTCTTGGGAAGCTTGGAAATGGGGCGCCTTATTCATTTTGAGCGCGACTTCATCAGTGCCGGTCTTCAAGTGATCTTCTTCGGGATGGTCAGCTCCACCTTCAGGTGTCATATTCCATTTGCACTAGTATTGACCACAGGGCTGCTCAGTGTTCTGATACCTGCACTATTCACTTCACCCAAAGGGATACCGACCAGTGCTTTGCTCTCCCTCGTACTGTTGTCCATTCCTTTTGGACTTTTGACCTATCTTCCTAGCGTTTCTGGTTCGCGATTCACCCTCCTTTCGTTCTTTCTTCTTCTCTGGACCAACGATACTTTCGCCTACTTAAGTGGACGCACCTTTGGTAAACACAAGTTATGGGAGAGGCTTTCACCAAAGAAGACCTGGGAAGGATTCATTGGGGGCGTCACAGCGGCTGTTATTGTTTCCTTGATCGTTGGACCATATTCGAATTGGAGCACTTCAGATAGTATCATCATCGCCATGATCATCGGTGCCTTAGGCACACTAGGTGACCTGTTGGAATCCTCCCTGAAGCGCAAGGCGAACGTGAAGGATTCAGGGACACTCATGCCAGGTCATGGAGGCATACTGGATCGTTTTGATGGGGTCATGCTCAGCGCACCGCTTGTCTTCATCTATCTATGGATGAATGGGTCTATCCTATTACCTTAGCCCCCATGATAAAAGGATTTCATAAGGAGGGACGCACCTTCCTATTGTTCGCCACGCTGATTTCATTGGCCTTGGCCTATAGTGCTCATTCACTTTTGGGAATGAGTCCTTGGTTCTGGTTCATCTCATTGGTATTAGCTGTTTTCCTATACCTTTTTTTCCAATTCTTCAGGGTGCCCATGCGGACGCAAAACCTTGATGTTTCTGTCATCCTCTGCCCTTGTGACGGTAAAGTGGTGGTAATTGAAGAGGTAGAGGAGACCGAGTACCTGAATACAAGGTGCCGGCAGATCTCAATCTTCATGTCACCTCTGAATGTCCATATCAACTGGTATCCTGTCAAAGGCATCGTGAGTTATTTCAAGTACCATCCTGGTAAGTTCCTTGTGGCTTGGCATCCAAAATCCTCTACCGAGAATGAACGCACAACGGTAGTTTTGGAACAAGAGAAAGGGAAAGTCCTGGTCAGGCAGATCGCTGGAGCGGTAGCAAGGCGAATCCGCTGTTACGCCACTCCTGAGATTCATGTGGAGCAAGGTGCTGAACTGGGCTTCATTAAATTCGGTTCACGGGTGGACGTCTTCATTCCAACTGAAGCCGAGGTCGAAGTGAAAATCGGAGATGTGGTGAAAGGTGGTGTCACAGCACTAGCGAGGTGGTAGTTTGCACATGTGGCATGATTTTTCGTTACTTTGAGTTATAAATCTGATATAACGTCATCATGAAAAAAACATTGATCGCCCTTTCAATCTTTGCATTCGTAGGTTCTATTGCAATAGCCAGCAGCAGCGTATTCACAGCTGACGGTGCCAAAGTAGAGCAAGCAGAAGGAGGAAAGAAAAAGAAGAGTAAGAGCTGCAAGGACGATTGCACGAAGGATTGCTGTGCCAAAGGTGAGAAGACCGAGGCAGCCACCAAGGCATCTTGCACCAGCTCCAGCGCAGGTAAGCCTTGCTGCTCAAAAGGAATGGTCAAAGAGACCAAGTCCACTGAGGAGAATAACTAAATCCTTTTGATCGTATTCAACAAAAAGGGCCATCTGATACAGATGGCCCTTTTTTAGTCGCAATAGTCTCGTTCTTAAGATTTCTCAGCATTCTGAAGCACTTCATTCCATAGAGGTTCCTTGATCCTTAACGTGAACAAGGCCGCCAAAATGAACAATATCCCACCGAACATGACATAGTTGATGGCATATTGATCGAACATGTTCTTGACGATATACCCTCCGATGACCCCATTCACGATCTGCGGAATCACAATGAAGAAATTAAAGATCCCCATATAGACCCCCATCTTCTGTGCAGGAAGCTTGTCCACAAGCAAGGTATAGGGGATAGAAAGTATAGAACCCCAGGCGAGCCCAACCCCCAGCATTGGAACCCAGAGCATA